>QKDP01000170.1 GCA_003252055.1 Desulfobacter postgatei
GCGCCAAGTCCCAATCCCAAGAAGCTTCGTCTGTCAATTTTCATAAGTCATCCTTTATAAACTTTGAAATTCTTGTCCTTGAGGTATCTTACTTGTGGCACTGGAAGCAGTAGCCCTTGTGACCCATTTTTTCCAGGTGGCATTCCGCGCAGTCATCCATCTTCATACGATCCCAGGAATTCTTCTTGATTCCCCAGATATTCTTGCCCCAGATATCGCGGCTGTAGCCGGTGATTCTGTTTGCTTCGTAAGGCCGCGAAGATGAAGACTCACCAATGTGACCATGGCAGGTCTTACAGTCCATGCCGCCTGCAACTGTATGCGCAGCATGGGAGAAAAATACGCAATCAGGCTGTTTGGCATAAATCAGCCAAGGCACTTCTTTCCCCTGGGCCACATAGTCCTCTACAAACACGGCTTCATCGTCGGTCTCTCCCATGGGCTCATCCGTATGGCATTCCATACAGGTGGCCAGGCCCGGGATTCCGGAGAAGGTGCCGTCTTCTCTGAGAAAATGGCAGGTTTCACAATCACCTGTCTCTTCAGCATGAAGGTTGTGATCGAAATTAAAAGGCTGCTCCTTTTTTGAATAAAGCAATTTTGGAAACAGCAGCCAGCCCGACAGGAAGCATACCAGAAACGCCCCCATAAAAAAGATGACACCGAGTCCTAGCCCCTTGTCATCTTTTGGACCGTTGTTGGTGTCTTGGTGCGCACCACCCTCAGGACCATCGTTTGCTTTGTTTTCTAACTCGCTCATGAAAACTCCATCAAAGTTAAAATGTTGATGTTACCATACCCTTGCGGCCTTAGGGAGAGCCCCCAGGCCAATATCCTTCGCAGAACAGCATTATCCTCGCCGATTTCTGCAATACGTCCGGAAAAACACAAAATTGCTCAATCTATATTAGTATATGTTTCCCTTGTCAAGTTTAATTGGGAAAACCCTTGACCGGGAACGCCCTGAACAAAAACGGATTCAAAATTATTTTCTTCAGCTATTTTATCTTCTGAATAATAGCTTTAAAAAAATAACCGGACAAAATGAAATTTTTCGTAATAATTTTGATGGATAATAGAGATATGGTAATTCAATAGTTTAGGAGTTTCCATTTTCTAACAGCAATCAACTCACAACCGACAGCCCGCCCGAAGGGCGATAATTAAATCCGTTTAGCCGTAGCTGTGAAGCCCTGATAAAAGGAAATTCACACCGAAATAGGTGAACAGAACCCCTAAAAATCCAATGATGGAGACAATGGCAAGATTTTTTCCGTGCCACCCGCGCATCAGCCGCAGATGCAGGAAAATGGCGTAAATAAACCAGGTGATCAGAGACCAGGTCTCTTTAGGATCCCAGGACCAGTATTTCCCCCAGGCGGAATTGGCCCAGACAGCGCCTGTGATAATACCAATGGTCAGAAAAAGAAATCCGAAAACGATCATCTGGTAGGTTAGTTCATCAATGGTATCCCAGTCCGGCAGTTTCGCAAACAGACGTTTTGCTCCGGGATCTTTGGGTTTGAGGAAGTACATAAAACTGAACCCAAAGGCAAGGGCGAAACCTGCATACCCCAGAAAGCAGGTAATTACATGGGCAATGAGCCAGTTGGACTTAAGTGCGGGGATCAAAGGCGTAATCTTTGACGTAATGGACGGATCAAAGCTGGCATAGGCAATACTCAGAAAGATCAGGGGAGAGATAAATACGCCGATAATGCTTTCCGTGTATTTCACTTCCACAAACACATAAAGGGCAGCGGCAGTCCATGAAAAAAAGACCAAGGACTCATACATGTTGGAAAAGGGTGCATGGCCGTATCCCATGTGGTAGGACTCCACCCACCGCAGTAAAATCCCTCCGGTATTGGCCACAAGCCCGATAACAAGCACCCAGAATCCAAGCCGGGCAAGCGCCTGTTTTTTGAATGAAAAAGATCCAATATAAAATACCGATGCCAAAGCATAGATAAATGTCGCAGCCGATAGAAGCAGGGATGAATTCATTTGCCTGATATGTCCTTTAATTCCTTTACAAGTTTTTTAACGGTCAGATTGGTGCTCTGGGCGTTGCGGTTGGCCCGGCCGGCCACCCACACCCGGGTACTGCCGGACCCTGTTTGTTCAAGGCCGATGCACACGGACTGGTGGGAAACAAAAAAAGTGACCCAGCAGCCGATGATCATAAAAAGAAAGCCTGTGTACACAAAGGGAACGCCCGGGTCCTTTGTCACCTGAAGGCCGGTGTAATAGGCCTGGTCCCAGGATTTGACCTCAACGGTAAATCTGTCCTTGCGCATTTTATCAAAGGTGGGAAACCTGGTGGGCAAAGCAATTTGGACATTCCGGCCATTGGTTATAGCAAGACGCCCGACAAACGACTCTCCAAGGTCATGACCGTTGAAGTCATAATGGGGCACAAACCCTTCAAATATAAATTTACCGGCACCGGACGGCAGCGGCACGTCACCGCCCTTTTTTATGGTGTGCGTTTCAACTGTCCCGGTTTCACTGTCAGTGATTTCAAACAGGGCCTTATCAGGTGTGGTTGCACCATAGGACGCCTGGAAGATATTGATGCCCTTGTACCTCAGCGGGGCGTTGACCAGAATATCTTTTGTGAAACTTTCCTGATTGTTTTCAAGGATGCTCAGACTGGATTTAAATTCCTCCGGCGCCCCTGTATCGTAAAATTTGACCTGAAAATCATTACACCGGACCGTGAACGGCAGCTTTATGGGTAGCCGTGTATGGGCATCAAACACGGTATCTGCACTCTGCCCCTCGTCCAGGCGCAGGTTGGCCTTGAATCCCAATGCAGATCCGATCAGGGCACCGGCAAGCAGCAGGAGCACACTTGTATGGACCAAATAGACCCCAAGGCGGGACCACCGGCCTTTTTCTGCATACAAAAACAGACCATTTTCATCTGTTTTTTCAATAATTTTTCCGGCCCGTCCGGCAAGCATCTGTTTTGCCTGGGACGCCAATCGGTCCATGGGAAGGGGACACTCAAACTGTTGTCTGTTTTTCGTTTTTTCAAACCGCTGCGGATTCACTGAAATCTTTTTGGGAAAAATAATTTTCCAGGTAACCGAAAGCCGGTCAATGGAGCAGACAACAATATTAACGCATAAAACCACCATAAGCAGCAGATACCACCAGGCCTGATACATTCTGTCCAGATCAAGTACCTGGATGATATTGTATAGCCCCGGGCCGTAAAACCTGATATAGGCTTCGGGACTTGCGTTCTGCAAAATCACAGTCCCAATGATGGAGGTTAAGGCTAAAAGCACCAGGGTATAAACAGTGAGTTTCACCGAGGCAAAAAACATCCAGATCTGATCGGCAAAGCTGTCTTTTTGTTTCAAAATGATTCTTTCACTAAAATTTTGGTTATTCGAGAGCTATTCCCCATCCAGAACCGCCTGCAGGTTGGACCTGCGTTCAACCGAGGTCTGTACGGCCTGCCGGATCATGGGCATGCTGCCGAAAATAATCACTTTTTTCCGGGACCGCGTAATACCCGTATAAAGCAGCTGCCGGGTAACAACCGGTGATACCTGTTCAGGGATAAGGATCAGCACAGTGTCAAATTCCGATCCCTGGCTTTTATGGACGGTCACGGCAAAGCCCAGCTCACACTCAGGCAGATCAGACAGCCTGAAGTGCCTGGTTTCTGATTGCTTTGATTCTGGCTGTTCCGATTCCGACTGTCCTGAAGCAAACCAGGCGGTGGACACCCCGTGTTCTTCAAGCACCACACAGGTATCACCGTTAAACAGCGATCTTTTGTAATCATTTCGCCGGACCATCAAAAGCGTTTTAAAAACAGACAGATTTATACCATCTTTCCCTTTAGATCGTAATATTTTTTCACATAGATGATTAATTTGTAATGTTCCGCTGTTCCCTGAATTGTGGGCACAGAGCACACGAAAGCCATCAACCACAGTCATGGCCTGATTGGGAGATGCTGC
>QKDP01000371.1 GCA_003252055.1 Desulfobacter postgatei
AAACCCGGTATCTGGGGGGCTTATGAGGAATACTTCCGTGTCAATGTGACCGGAACCGTACATGTCATTGACGCCTGCATCAAAAATAAGGTTAGGCAGCTGATTTACACCAGTTCGCCTTCGGTGGTGTTTGATGACAAGGATATGCACGGGGCCAATGAGTCGGTCCCCTATCCTGATAAATATCTGGCGCCCTATCCTGAAACCAAGGCCCTGGCGGAAAAAGAGGTGATCAAAGCTGCGGGGCAGGGGCTTTGTGTTATCATTCTGCGTCCTCATCTGATCTGGGGGCCGGAAGATAACCACCTGGTGCCGGGCATTATCAGCAGGGCATCCCGGCTGAAGATCATTGGCCCGGATACGGATCTTGTGGATACCATTTATGTGGATAATGCGGCTGACGCCCATGTCCTGGCTGCAGAAAAGCTGTCCAAAAATCCAGATCTGTCCGGAAATATATATTTTATCAGCCAGGATGCACCCATGTCCAAATGGACTCTGGCCAATGCTTTTCTGGCAGCCGCAGGCCTGCCGCCCATTAAAGGGCATGTGTCCGGAAGCACCGCTTATGCGGCCGGGTGGCTCTTTGAATTTATTTACCGAACCTTTGGTATGAAAAAGGACCCGCCCATGACCCGGTTTGCCGCAAGGGAACTTGCCACCTCCCACTGGTTTGATATCAGCCGGGCAAAAAAAGACCTGGGTTATGTGCCAAAGATATCCACCCAGGAAGGCTTAAAACGCCTGGAGGCATGGTTGAACCGGAAATGAGGCAGATGATATCCGTTTCATTTGCGCAATTTCGGGCCAAGGCCATTAGGGTGCTTTACAGGGCGGCCAAGGGGTATCAACGGGACAGTTGTGCACTGCGGGCATCTGCTTTGAGCCTGTACACCCTTTTCAGCATCGTGCCTGTCATGGCCATGGCCTTTGGTATTGCCAAGGGATTCGGGTTCCAGCAGTTCCTTGAAGCAGAGGTGATGTCTTTGTTTGGAGGTCGTGAGGAGATTGTCCAAAGTATCCTGGTTTTCAGCAACAATCTGCTGGAAAAAACCCAGGGCGGGCTCATGGCCGTGCTTGGCGTTCTGCTTCTTTTATACTCCCTGATTAAACTGATGTTTCATATCGAAGGCACATTCAACCGTATCTGGTGGGTCAGGGACGGCAGGCCTTTGATCAGAAAACTTACCGATTATCTGACCATTGCCCTGGCAGCAGGGCTCTTGGGCATTTTGTCCGGATCTGTGAATTTGTTCATGATTCCCCGCCTGGAGTCTTTCTGGGCCTATCTTGGCGTTCCCATTGACATTAAAGGCATTATTTCCCTTTTTATCAGTGTTGTGCCCTATGTCGTCACCTGGTCGCTGTTCATGTTTTTTTATGTGATCATGCCCCATAAAAAGGTAAATTTCAGGGCTGCGGCCCTAGGGGCTGTGTTTGCCGGCACTTTGTTTCAGATCATCCAGACCGCCTTTTTAAAGTTTCAGGTTTTTGTCACAGGCTACAACGCCATCTATGGCAGTTTTGCTGCATTGCCTATGTTTCTGATCTGGCTGCAGATTTCCTGGGGTGTACTGCTTTACGGGGCGGAAATTGCCTTTGAGTGGGAAAATACCGAAAATGCAAGAACCCCGGATTTGACTTTGAATGCCATGAGCATTCGGGCCAGAAAGCTTGCCATGCTGGAGATTGTCAAAGGATGTGTTCAGCGTTTTGCCGAAAACAAGCCCCCTGCCACAGATATCTGCATTGCAAGGGACCTGAATCTACCCTTGACTATTGTACATCATCTTCTGGAGATTTTGATGGATGCAAAGGTTTTGTATTCAGTTAATCTTGAAGGCAATATAATCGGGTACACCCCGGCCATGGATATTGAGTGCATGAGTATCATGGATGTGCTTTGTGCCGTAGAGCACCAGGGGGATCCAAAGGCGTATACGGCAGGTACCCTGCTGGCCCAGGCCTTGGAGGACAGCCTGGATGTATTTGACCGGGCAGCCCGGGCATGTAATGAGGAGCGCTTGATTAAAGATATTTGAAAAAGGGCGGATAATGCTGACGGATGCGTTCTTTTATTTTCATTGAATACAGGTTACCTGTCCGGTTCAATGAAACCGGGTGATGTTAATGCTGCCGTTATCCGTCATCTCGTCAAATTTTCTCCGTAAAAAGCGTTTAAACGTGTTTCGGGTGGGCGGCCATAACAGCAAAAGGCCTGCCGTGTCCGTTAAAAGTCCGGGCGTAATGAGTAGCAGTCCGGCTATAAGGATGATAAATGCATCTAACAGGTCTTCGGCCGGCATAAGTCCCTGGTTTAAATTCTGGCGAACCTTTATCATGGTGTTCAATCCTTCCATCCGGGCAAGGTAGGCACCGATGAATCCGGTTATAATGACCAGTATCACGGTGTTTAACCCGCCGATAATACCACCAAGACGAATAAGGATGTATAATTCAGCCACCGGGATCAGGGTAAAACATAAAAATAGTTTGAATAGCATATAATGCTCCTTACATTGCTCATACAGCATGTGCAAAACTGCTGGGACTTGCTTTTGGATTACAATGGGGAAAAAGGTGTCGTCCAGCCCGCCATAGGCTGTCCGGTACGGGTTCATCAACACTGTGGTCTAAAATGTCAAGAAATAGATCTCTGGTTATTTCCTGGGCCCCCATACGAAGCAGATGGCCGGAGGTGACCTGGCAGTCAATCATGTGAAACCTCCGGCTGTGAAGCTCCTGGGCCAGGGCCACAAGGGCAACCTTGGACGCATTGGGCACAAGGGAAAACATGGATTCCCCAAAAAAAGTTTTTCCCAGGCTGACCCCGTACAGGCCGCCTGCCAGCCGGTCGCCCTGCCAGGCTTCAACGGAGTGGGCGATCCCCATTTGGTGCAACGTGATATAGGCATCAATCATCTCATCCACCAGCCAGGTGCCTTGGGGTTTATCCTGCCTGGGTTGTGAACAGGCTGCAATGGTCTGTTCAAACGCGGTGTTGATCCTAATGGAGAAACACGCCTTTCGAATGGTTTTTTTCAGGCTTTTCGACACCTTGATTTTGGAAGGATAAAGCACCAGCCGGGGATCAGGAGACCACCAGAGAATGGGTTCACTATTGGAAAACCAGGGGAAAATACCGTTTCTGTATGCCAGGACCAGACGCTTTGCGCAAAGGTCTCCCCCGATACATAATAACCCGTCGGACCGCGCCAGCCAGGCCGGCGGGAATTCCATTCTCTCAGATAACCGGAATAAGGGCATCAGGCCGATTTAATATTAAATGTCAGTTTACCGTCCTTTATGCCTATAGAGAGTTTCCCCCCTTTTTCAAGCCGGCCGAAAAGAATCTCATCGGTGAGCTTGTCTTTGATTTCGGTCTGGATCAGACGGGCCAGGGGCCTGGCACCGAATTTGGGATCATGGCCTTTTTGGGCGAGATGGGCCCGGACACCGGCTGAATAGTTCAAGGAAATGCCCTGGTCACTGAGCATGGCTTTAAGCTCCTTCATGTTCTTATCCACGATTAGTTCCATTACCTTTTTAGATAAATGGTTAAACTGGACAATGCCGTCAAGGCGGTTGCGGAATTCCGGACTGAAGGTGTTTCTCACCGCTTTTATGCCCTGGGAATCGGAATTGGCGCTTTGTGACCCAAACCCGATTCTGTTGGCGCTCATTTCCCTGGCCCCGGCATTGGAGGTCATGATAATAATCACATTTCTGAAATCAGCGGATTTACCATTATTGTCAGTAAGCGTGGCATAATCCATGACCTGGAGAAGAATGTTGTAAAGGTCCATATGGGCTTTTTCAATTTCATCCAGAAGAAGCACACAATGGGGGTGCTTGCGGATGCTGTCGGTTAAAATGCCGCCCTGTTCAAACCCTACATATCCTGGAGGCGCGCCAATGAGCCTGGATACAGCATGCTTTTCCATATATTCGCTCATGTCAAAGCGTAAGAATTTAATACCC
>QKDP01000027.1 GCA_003252055.1 Desulfobacter postgatei
TGGCCTGCCTGTTCCGTCAATGCCCTGATTTTGTCTTCAAGGGCGGCATTTTCTTGTTTTAACTGGTCTATGATTATTGATTTGGGTGGATCTGTTACAACATAGTTTTTGTGCACCCATCCCTGCTCCCCGGATGAAAGCCTCACCTTAAGGTAGTTGTTGCTTTCCTCAATGATGGTTAAAGGGGTATCGCTTTTTAAAGAGGAGATCACAGGGTACTCCGGGCCAGGCCCCTGCCTGAGCGTGAGAACGAGCATATCAGAGACATAAGCGGTCTGAGCATGGCATAACGCTGTGGCCCCGATAACAATTAGAACAACCGCACAAATTCGTGGAAATAGTTTCATCATTATTAATTGCCTCCTTAACAATTTTTAGTTAATTATCAGTCCTTCCTTTTTTTTACAACACCCGGTATGCAAAAAAAACTTGCCAAACCGCATGGAACATGGGATCAATCATATCTATTATCCGGTATTAATTACAGTCCAGGTTTTCGTTCAGACACGAATTAAAACGGTTGGCGTAGGAATCAGGACCCTTTCAAAAAGATGAGCTGTGATGACTCAATTTGATTTTCAATCATTACCAGATCTGGCTGGCCAGCGTCTGATGCTCGGGTTTGACGGTCAGACCCTTAATGCTGAATTAAAGCATCTGATAAAGGAATACAGGACCGGAGGGATTATCCTGTTCCGGCCCAATATTGAATCTGCAGACCAGTTGCGCCGTCTGTGTAGGGATGCCCGAAAATATGCACTGGACCAAGGTTTGCCGGATCTGTTTGTCGCCGTGGACCAGGAAGGCGGGCAGGTGGCAAGACTGCGCAAACCCTTTACTGAATTTCCCGGCAATCCCCACATGAAAACCCTTGAAGACGCCTGGGAATTTGCCCGGATTACAGCATCAGAACTGTCTGACATGGGTATTAACATGAATATGGCCCCGGTGATGGACGTGGCGCCGCCGGATGTGGACTCCATCATGAAAGACCGGGTGTTTACAGGGGATGCAACCCGTGTGTCTCAACTGGGCACGGCTGTGATCCAGGAGCTTCAAAAGGGCGGGGTCATGGCTGTAGCCAAGCATTTTCCAGGTATTGGCCGAACAGTAAAGGATTCCCATTTTTTTCTGCCTGAACTGGATGCACAACTGTCTGATATGAAACAGACCGATCTGGTTCCTTTTGAAGCCGCAAAAAAAGCACAGGTTTCAGGGATTATGCTGTCTCATATTTTGTACCCCAGGCTGGATCCGGACTGGCAGGCCAGTCTGTCAAAGATCATTGCATACGATCTTCTGCGACGGGATATGGGATACCAGGGCCTTGTCATGACCGACGATCTAGATATGAAGGCCATCAGTCATGATATGGATACCTGTATTCACAGGATCATGACTGCACAAATCGATATGGCGCTTGTCTGCCACGCCGGACCCAATATTGCCGATGCCAGGGACGCTGTGCTGCGATATCTTGAAAAGGACAGGGAGTTGTTTGAATCGGGCCACACCTGTGTGAAAAGGATTTTAGCGGCCAAGGAAACCTTTTTAGTTTAAAGTTTTTACCCGGGAATAAACATCATCTTCAAGGCCGCATACCTGGTTGTTCCGGATCATTTCCCACCCCCTGGCTGCAATCATGGCCGCATTATCTCCGCACAGGGACAGGGGGGGTGAAAATACTTTGATTTTATGCTGTGCAGCCCGTTCGGCAAGGGTTTCAACAAAGGTCTGGTTGGCGGAGACCCCGCCTGCAATGCCGATGCCGGCACAGTTTCTATCTTTGGCTGCGGCAATTAATTTGGTGCAGAGAACATCAATGACAGCCATCTGGAATCCGGCTGCCACATGGGCAGCCCGGCCTTCGTTCACATCTGGGCTCATATCAGGGTTTTCATGCAGGTACCGGGCTACCGCGGATTTAAGTCCGCTGAAACTGAAGTCAAAGTTGTCTTTCTTAAGCATGCTTCTGGGAAATTTGATTTTTTCAGGGTCCCCTTTTTTTGCCAGGGTTTCAATGGCAGGCCCGCCCGGATAGCTTAACCCCATCATTTTGGCCACCTTGTCAAAGGCTTCTCCTGCTGCATCATCCCGGGTCTGTCCCATAAGGGTGAATGCGCCGGGGCCTTTTACATGATAAATATTGGTGTGCCCGCCTGATACCACAAGGGAAATGAATGGGAACTTAGGGGGATTGTCCAAAAGCTGTAAAGAGCATATATGGGCTTCAAGGTGATTAACGCCGGCTAAAGGCAGATTTCGTGCCCAGGCCAGGGCCTTGGCATAGGAAAACCCCACCAGGAGTGCACCTATCAGTCCGGGGCCCTGGGTGGCGGCAATGCCGTCGATGTCATCTAGGCTGACACCGGCTCGTGCCAGGGCCTGGTCCACCACCGGGTCTATGGCCTCAAGGTGCATGCGCGATGCAAGTTCAGGCACCACACCGCCGTATATGGCATGGGTGGATACCTGGGAGGACACAACAGAAGAACGAATGCGCACACCGTCTTCCACGACTGCAGCCGCAGTCTCGTCGCAGGAGGATTCGATCCCGAGAATAAGGGCCATGGGAATATTAAAATCCACAGATAGAGCGCCCGGATTTTTGTTCGGTTTCAAGGCGCATTAATGGGAGCATATTGAAATATGTGCCCATTGATGCAACGAAGAAAACGGGCGAAAAAACAAGCTGTATGGTGGATTTTATTGTTTTCATGGCCCTATGCATGTTTACTTTCCGGCAGGGCAATCAGACATACGTGGTCTGGTTCTCGTTGTTTTTCCTTTCCAGGATTTCACCTATAAGATAAGCCTGTTCATCCATGGCCCTTAGTCTGTCCATGACCTCCTGGGCGGATTTTTCAGGGACCACCACCACCATGCCGATGCCGTTGTTAAAGGTCCTGTGCATGTCATGTTCCGGCACATTTCCTTCCCTCTGGATAATATTGAATATGGGTGGAATCTTCCATGATCCGTTGTGGATGACGGCTTTGCATGCCTGGGGGATGACCCGGATGATGTTTTCATCTATGCCGCCGCCTGTGATATGAACCAGGCCGTGAACCGGCAGGTCGCGCAGCAGGTTTAAAATGGTGGATACATAGATGATGGTGGGTTTGAGCAGTTCTTCTCCAAGGGTGGTGTCCAGATCGGCCAGCCGGGTATTGACGTCATACCCGCATTTGTCAAAGAAAACCTTGCGCACCAGAGAAAAGCCATTGGAGTGAACACCTGAAGAGGCAATGCCGATAAGTTTATGTCCCGGACGAATAGAGGAGCCGTCAATAATTTTGTCATTGTCAACGATGCCGACGGAAAAACCGGACAGATCATATTCCCCGTCCTGGTACATGCCTGGCATTTCAGCGGTTTCGCCGCCGATCAGCGCACAGCCGGCCTGGGTGCAACCTTTGGCAATACCTGCAATGATTTTTTCCGCCACGCTGTTATCCAGTTTGCTCATGGCGAGATAATCCAGAAAAAATAAGGGCTTGGCCCCCTGGACAATGATGTCGTTGACGCACATGGCCACAAGGTCTATGCCTATGGTGTCATGTTTATCCATCTGGAATGCGATTTTCAGTTTGGTTCCCACCCCGTCTGTGGAACTGACCAGTACCGGGTTGGAAATATTGGTCAGGTTCAGGGAAAAAAGTCCGCCGAAACCACCGATTTCGCCCATGACACCAGTTCGTGGGGTGGATTTTGCAATGTCTTTTATCCGATCTACCAGCCGGGTGGCTTTATCAATATCAACGCCGGAATCCGCATATGTCAAAGAATCATTCATCTCATCTCACCTATGGCATCTTAAAAGCTCTGTAAATTCCTTCAAAAGTCGCCAATCATACGCCCATAGCCTGTAAAAAGTCAAAAGCTTTTTGACAGGGATGTCTGGATGAAGTATTAAGTGGATGATTTTAACCACGGGACTATTTTGGAGAAAATATCTTCATGAAAACAATTCATATCGGCCTACTTGGATTCGGTGTCGTAGGGGCAGGCGTGGCAAAATTGCTCAAAGAGAAAAAAGATCTGCTTGAATCCAGGATCGGCGCTTGTTTGAATCTTAAAACCATTGCTGACCTTGATATTACAACGGACCGGGGTGTCGATTTAACAGGTACCCAATTAATAACGGATGCCGCATCGGTGATTAATGATCCTGACATTGACATTATTGTGGAGCTCATCGGCGGGGAAACCGTAGCAAGGGATTTCATTGTTAAGATTCTTGAAAACAAAAAACATGTGGTGACTGCAAACAAGGCACTTCTGGCAGGTTTTGGTAATGAACTGGTCAGCATTGCCAGAAAAAATCAGGTTGATTTGGCGTTTGAGGCGTCCTGCGGGGGGTGCATGCCTGTCATAAAAAGCCTGAGGGAGTCTTTGGTTGCCAACGACATCCATGGCATGTGCGGAATCCTCAACGGTACCTGTAATTATATTCTAAGCAAGATGACCCAGGATGGCTCCCAGTTTGAGGATGCCTTAAAAAAGGCACAGGAGCTGGGTTTTGCCGAGGCTGAACCGTCCCTGGATGTGGACGGATATGATACGGCCCATAAACTTGCCATCTTAAGTGCCCTGGCCCATGGTATGGAAATCAACCTTGGAGATATCCATGTGGAAGGTATCCGGAACATAGGTCCGGCTGATATCGGATTTGCCGGAGACTTTGGCTATACCATTAAACTGCTTGCCATCGGAAAAAAACATGAGAACCATGTTGAAGCCCGGGTACATCCCACTATGATTCCCTGTTCCAATCCTTTGTCCCATGTGGATCATTCCATGAATGCCATTGCCATTGATGGAGATGCTACAGGACGAACCATGCTTTACGGCCATGGGGCAGGCATGATGCCCACAGCCTCGGCTGTTCTTTCGGATATAGCCGATATTGCCAGAAACATCATCGCCGGTACCCGGCGCCGGGTCCCCACTTTGGGGTATCCCGAGGAAAATATTCAAAAGATACCTATTTTACCCATGGCCCAGTTGTCAACCCGGTATTATCTGCGCTTTGAGGCCCAGGACCATCCGGGGGTTCTGTCCACCATTTCAGGTATTTTAGGTGAAAACGATATCAGCATCAAATCGGTCCACCAAAAAGGGCGCAATGCCAATGGTCAGGTGCCCATTGTCATGCTGACGCACCTGGCCAGGGAAAGCAGGGTTCAGGCGGCCCTTGCCAAAATTGTTCAAACCGACTGCGTGGTGGGTCAACCCGTTCTTATCCGCATTGAAGATGATGACACTGAGTAGTGCATAGCCGTTCCGTTGTATTCATGTCCCGGTTCCGGGGTAAAGGTTACAGCATCAATAGAACAAAAAAAACAAAAAGGGTTAAAGGAATGAAAATACTTGTTGCAGATCTGGAAGGGGTGTTTTTGCCTGAAATCTGGATCAATGTGGCGAAAAAAACCGGGATTGAGGAACTTAAACTGACCACCCGGGATATCAGCGATTATGATGTGCTCATGACCAAGCGTCTGTCCATACTTGATGAGCATCATCTGACGCTTAAGGATATCCAGGATGTCATTGCTGGCCTTGATCCCCTTGACGGTGCAAAGCAGATGCTGGACTGGATACGGAATCGGACCCAGATCATTATCCTGTCCGATACCTTTGAAGAGTTTGCAGGGCCGCTTATGAAAAAACTGGGCTTTCCTGCACTGCTTTGTCATAACCTGACTGTGGACGCAACAAATCGGATTACCGGATACAATCTGAGAATCGATAATCAGAAAGCCCGGGCCGTCAACGCCCTTCAAAGCTTGAACTATCATGTCATTGCATTTGGTGATTCCTACAACGATACTGGTATGATCCTGGCGGCAGACCAGGGATTTTTCTTTAAGCCCCCTGAATCCATTACCAAGGATTTTCCCGATATTCCCATTACCCGCTCCTATGATGAGCTTAAGGTCATGCTTACCAATCTTCTGGCAAACTGAAGCTGAATGATAAACATCGATACATTTCAAGATTTGCGGGTGCTTGTCATCGGGGACTTAATGCTTGATGAGTACCTGTGGGGAAGGGTTGACAGGATTTCACCGGAGGCTCCTGTGCCTGTGGTGGCCGTGGAAAAGGAGAGCCATACACTGGGCGGGGCCGGTAACGTGATAAATAATCTTTCAGCCATGGGGGCAAAGGTCTTTGCCATGGGCACGGTGGGTACGGGTCAGGCCGGTCGTGATGTTTTAAAAAAGCTTGAAGCGTTGAGCGTTGATGTCACAGGGGTGATCTGTGACCCGGACCGCCCCACAACACGGAAAACCCGAATCATTGCAGCAAGTCAGCAGATGCTTCGCATCGACAGGGAAGTCAGGCACCGGATCAATGCCCATACGCTTGACGCATTAACCCAAATTATTGCCGGCTACATAAACAAAATGGATGTTGTTATAATTTCAGATTATGATAAGGGCCTTGTAACCCGTGAGCTTGTAGCCCGTATTGTTGAACTGGCAAAAAAATCAGGTGTGATGACCCTGGCAGATCCCAAATCCATGGATTTTTCCAAATACATGGGGGTAAGCGTTTTGACCCCTAATAAAAAAGAAGCTGCAATTGCCGCCGGTATGCAGATTCAAACTTCTGAAGAGATGGAAAAGGCTGCAGCAAAGATCATGGCCCAGGCCGGGCTTGAAAAACTTCTTATTACCTGCGGAAAAGCAGGTATGGTTCTCTATGAAACCGGAAAGCCGGTTGTCACCATTGCATCAAAAGCAAGGCAGGTCTTTGACGTGTCCGGGGCAGGAGATACGGTTATCTCCCTTCTAGGTCTGGGACTGGCATCAGGTGCCACATTTGAAGCGGCTGCCGGGTTGGCCAATTTTGCGGCAGGTATTGTGGTGGCCAAAATTGGCACCGCAACCGCATCAATTGATGAGCTAAAACAGTGCGTTATGACAAATGTTTGAATTCGATGAAAATTTGACTTGACTCGAAAACCCCTTTGATCTATATTAAAAAACGTTGTTGCGGGGTGGAGCAGTCTGGTAGCTCGTCGGGCTCATAACCCGAAGGTCATTGGTTCAAATCCTTTCCCCGCTACCACCTGAATAGACGGCTCGAAAGAAAAATTGTCATTAGCAACTTTTCTTTCGGGCCTTCTTGATTTTTGGGCTAAGTCTTTCATAGCATCTCCTTTCGAAGCAATTTTTAAAATTCCAGCCAAATCACCATAAAGATCAATCGATAGATCTTTGCGGCCTTCTCTGGGGGTTAATACAATTTTTTCAATTAAAGCTCTGACATGTTCTTTGGCTTCACCGGACTTTCCGCTTTTTAAAGCCGTTCTTAGTTCATTAATGGCTTTTCTGTAGCGAAGCGCCATTGCTGGGTGGAGCGCAGGACGAATGTCTTTGCCCCCGGTCTTTATCTGAATTTTTAGTTCCGCCTGCTTGTCGGTTATCTTTTTAAGCTCATCTTTGATGAGATCGGCGGGGACACCATCTTTGATAGCCTGAATAATATTGGCTTTTTCCTTGTCCAACTTGGATAGCTCGGCTTCATGTTTTTTTATGCTGGCCTGGTGCTGAGATCTCAGGCGGTTAATGTTTTTGTTGTATTCTTCGCAGAACACCTGAACGAGTTCATCGCGCATTAGGTGCAGCTCAAGGGCAGAAAGCACAGCGTCTTCCAGCACGCTGGCTTTAATGGTCTTTTTGTTGGAACAAACGCTTTCGCCCTTGTTCCTTGCTGTAGAGCATCCATAGCGATCTGTATTCACTTTGGAAAAGCCGCCAGAGCATTCACCGCACACCAATAAGCCAGAAAGCAAATGCTGAGGGCGTTTTTTTGCTGTGAGAGTGCCTTTTTTATGATCCAGAATTTTTTGTCTCGCCTTAACGGCATCCCATAAATCCTGAGAGACGATCCTAAGATCTGGCAATTCTTTGCGAACCCATTCGGATTCATCGTTAAACCGGGGAACGCGCCGCCCCGTGGACGGATCTTTAATAAATTTTTGGCGGTTCCAGATTAGTTCACCAATATAAAGGTGATTGTTTAATATTCCGGTGCCGCGTTTGCGGTTGCCATTAATCGTTGATTGCCCCCAGGCTTTGCCTGACGGGCAGGGAATGCCTTCTTTGTTTAGATCAGAGGCAATGGATTTGGGGGATTTGTTCTCAAGGGCGTATTCTTTGAATATCCGCCGAATTATATCGGCTTGGTTCTCATCAATTTCCCTGTCTCCTCTGATGAGTTCTCCGGCGGGAGTGAATTTTTTAACGACCTTGTATCCATAAGCTATCCCGCCGCCGGATTTACCTTTTTCAACCCGGCCTCTAAGGCCGCGCCTTGTCTTGTCTGCCAGATCCTTCAAGAACATGGCATTCATTGTACCCTTAAGGCCAATATGCAGTGATGAGATTTCTCCTTCAGAAAGGGTAATGATCTTCACTCCAGCAAATTCCATACGTTTATAAATGCCAGCAATATCTTCCTGATCGCGGGAGAGGCGATCAAGGGCTTCAGTGAGCACAATGTCAAACTCACCGCGCATCGATGCGCTGATTAAGGATTGAATGCCAGGGCGCATCAAGGATGCTCCTGATATGCCAGCATCTGTGTAACAATTCATGATTTTCCAATTTTCTGAATTGGCTTTTTCCGAGCATACGCGGATTTGATCTTCAATCGACGCATCACTTTGAAGATCACTCGAATAGCGGGCATAAATGCTAACGCGTGTTTTCATCGGTCACCACCTTGATTTCGAATGATTAATCGCAAGTAATCCTCTTCGGCAGCCTGTCTGGCCAGAAGTTTTACAAGTTGGATTACGCTCTTGTCGGATAACACCTTATTATGACTCATATTTATGGAAATATCGAGCCGTTTCTGGTCATCATTCGAAACCAAGCCTGTATTTGGTTTAAGCTTGCTCATAGCGTCAGAGCCTTTGAAAGAGGCAGCGAGGGCAATATGATTGCTCTCGCTGCCAGGGCCAGAACGCAATGAGTTTGTATTTTGAGAGCATGTATACGAATTATGTGTTTGATGTTTCGTACACACACAAACTCGGCGTCAAAAGAAAAGAGAGCTTTCAGGCAAGGTTTGCCCGAATATGCTCTCTTACTATCCATAGTAACCCTAAAAGGATTAACAAAAGGTAAATTGCTGCGGCGCACAGCGCAGAAATCTTCACTTTTTTGAAAATTTATGCGTGTGATAGCCGGAATTTTCATTTTTTAACCTATCCACCATGCAGTGTTGGCAATGCCGAGCTGCTTTAAAATTGATGCAGTAGCCAGTATAAAAAAGCCTATGCAGATATACTCTAAGATGCCGGTGCGTGGCTTTACGCGTGAAGACTGGTAACGTCCCCGGCTAAGGTCAGGAGCCTTGTTTTTTGCCGCGCTCATGCGCCGCCAGGTAAAGCATCGATGCCAGGCTTTCATTGATCCATAAAGCAACACCCAAGGTGAACACTGATAAAGATAATATTGCCAGGGCGGTGCATAAGGCACTTTATCCGCCAACCCTATATATGCTCCGTAGGCGGAGGCTATGATAAACGCTATATTTATCCATGTGCGCATGACCATATGCTTATCCTCCCTGATAAACCCGCTCTAAGGTGCCGCCAATATCCAGACCCCTTTGCAAGAAGTTCACAGGATGGGGGAGCCTCTTGTTTGCGTAATGCGGATGAATATCAAAAATGGGCCGCCCGTTTGGCTTTCGGTAGCGTCGATCCAGAAAATAAACGGTTTTGAAGCAGGCGATGGGGTGCGCATGCCCCAAGAGCAGGATCTGCGCTGCAGGGTGCATGGTGGTGACTTCATCAGGCGTGATGAGCTTTCTTGAAATAAGAGAGTCCTCACGGCTTAAATATCCAGGATCAGAAAACAGCTCAGCGCGTTTTTCTGCAGTTTTTTCACTCAAGGATTCAATCGTGGTTATGCCACAGAGCTTCGATACATATTCAGCGGTCATCAGATCGTTAGTGCCAAAGATCTGAATAACGCCGCTATTGGCAATAAAGGTCTGCCAGCGCTTTGCATACAAATCGCTAAGCTGGTTTAAGTCCTGAATAATCATATGAAGCTGCATTCCATATCCTGCCATCAGGCCATAAGCTGTCTCGATCGTTTTTAAGCGGCCAAGGGCGGCAGCTTCTTCGATCAGAAAATAAACAGGCGGGTCCGGCTTGGTTTTAAAACGGGTAACGGCGGTAATCGCAATACTGATAAGCATCCTAAGAAAACGGCTATAGGTATAGAGCCGCCCGGCAGGCAGCACGATAAACACATCGATGTTACCATGCTCCAGTTCCTCAAATGAGAAATCAGATGCCTCCAACGTGCGCTGAATTTTTGGGCTTTCAAGAAAATGCGTGTTTTGCTGCGCGGTTGATATGATGCCGGAGAGCTCTTTTTCTGCTTTGTTCAATATCCTTGCTGCAGCAGAGCGCACGTGTTTATTCCTGCTTTGAGCCATGCCAGGATGAACAAGGGTTAAATTGTCCTGATCGTCCATCTCAAACTTGCCGCTAACCATGGTTTTGAACTCACTCTTTGACAAATTGAGCAACCGGCGCAGCTGAGCCAGGTCACGGGATTTTTCCTTTGTGGGGAGCAGAAGTGGAGGCGTGGCTGCAACATAAAGGATTAATCCCATAACAAGTGCTCTGGCTTCATCACTCCAAAACGGTTCCTTGGAATGGCGGTCACTGACAAGGGCGCTTGCAATCAGCATGGCATCCTCAACGAAATCATCGCTGTCGGCATCAAGCCAATCCAAAACATTGATACGGGCAGGGGGAATGCCAATGTGCGAGCAGGCTTCATCCCATGGATCAATGATAACAACTTTGTGCCCCAGATAGTTTTTTCTGTACCGGGCAGCGATCAAGGACAGCTCTCCATCCTTTACATCAAGGGCGACCAGTGAACCAGGATGTTCAAGGCAGCGGGGCATGCTTGCTGCGAGCAGCTTACCGCTTCGTGTCGGTGCAACGGTCAGAAGATGGCGCTGCGTGTTTGTGGTTATGGCATAGCTTCCTGCTTGCCTGTGTTCCGGGAAACCATACCCTAAAAAGATTTTTCCATGCTCACCGTAATGGCGGGATTTAAGGTGGGCTTTATCTGCCCACTGCGCGGACCCATGAAGACCTGCATCACGGCTATATATGCGCGCCGGGGGCTGAGGCTTTTTTTGTTTATTGTTTATCATAATCAACCTCCATTACTGCGGCGTATGCACAATACTTTCTGTGCGCCATAGGCCGTGCTTAAAGAGTGGAAATAATGATCAAGGTTTGTTTGCAGATCGCCTGTCTCTTGCAAAAAGGCATCGGCCAGTCCGATTAAGGGGTGTTCATATTTTTCACCCAGGAAATAAACGAAGGTCAGAATATCCTTTTTGGTGCCCAGCAGTTTTTGTTTTGTGTTTTCATCAGGCGGTATTTGTCCGTCCGTAATGACAATGACGCATTTCTGGTAATCTCTAAAATCGTCTTCGGATAATCGCTTATATGCATCCAGCAATGGCGAGTAGAGATCTGTTCCGCCTTTGGCCTTCAGATCCTCCTTAAGCCCAAAATCACCGTGGTTACAGTTCTGAAAATATTTATTGTGATACGAATACGAGTCATTGAAACTGGCCAGGGCGCACTCAGCAGAAGGCGGCAATTCTTTTAGGAACGTCTTGGCGCTGTTCCTTACATCGCCAATCACATCTACCATGGACCCTGAGCGATCCAGCAGGAGGATAAAAACCATGTTAGCTGGGGTTGTTTGAATATCCTTATATTCAAAGCTGAGTTTTTCTCCATAGGTGGTGTAGAGCGCCAAAGCGCCTTTTGGCGGGGAAATGAAGTTGCCTTTATTATCCCGGAAGCTGGCAACAATATTTACCCCTGAAGAGGCGGATGACGCCTTGATGATTTGCGATGTGCCGCCGCTATAGGCCAGGACCAGGTCATTTTTAATATCGACGTCAAAACCTGATGTGATGTGCACCCCTCGCGCATCCGTCATTCCCATCTTTGATATTGTTTTTATCAAAACATCTGAGGGCAAAAGGCTTGGATCTGGTCTGACTTTCAGTGAGATGCTCTTCTCAAAATCATAGGCGCTTCGAATAATAATTTTAGGGCTTTGCTCTGACGTGCGGGATGTAATCGATATGGATGGACCTTCGGCAAAACAGTTTAAAGCGATCAGGCAAAGGCTTGTGATAAGGGTGAATGTCTTCATAAGAGATCCTTTCCCTAAAGCAGGTCTTTTAGTTTTGATTTGGTCTGAGCTGCGCCCAGCAAAGCAAAATCGAGATTGCCGGATTTTGCACGGCGCAGGATGCCAATAGATGACAAATAGGCCTGCAGCATTTGATCCTGGTCAGGATGGACGCGGTAAATTTTTAATGCGCTCAGACGCTTTTCAAAATTTCCAAGAGCAAGCCCTGTAGGGACTTCCTGCGGAACTTTGACGCTTATTTCAGGCCCGTCATTTTTTTGAAAAGGCACATGGATGGTCGGGCCTATCCAGTAAAGCCGCACGCTGCCGGGCTGGGTCAAATTGATGGTGGTTTCGATTTGCTCAAAAGCCATGACCAGATCAGAAAATGACGGTTTAAATATCAGGAGGTTTTTGATATCTTGAGCTTGCTCCAAAAGCTGGCGCGGCGTGCCTGACCAGGCAATACGGTTGGGTAGAGCGCTTAGGAGGATATGGATCTGGCACTTACGCGTGGCAGCTCGTCTTCCCAGCTTTGTAAGTTGCTGCAAAAGATGCAGGGTAACGTCAAGAGCGTCATTTTGTTCATCTTTAGCGACCGTTCCACCGTTTTCAATGAGCACAAAGATGGCTTCATTGTTTGGCTGGGTGTTGGTGGTGGTTGATTGATTGCTACAGGAGCAAAGGACCATACAAAAAATAAGGATTGATAAGCGTTTCATTTAAGCACCTCCTTTGGAAGCGTTGAGGAGTTTGAATGCGCGCGTGGTGAACAGCGCAAGGATGATGTTGATGACGGCAATAACAGCGCTTACTCCAATAGCCATGCCCTTGTTATCTGCCAGAAAGGACATCAAGTCGCTGTCCATATTTTGAACAAAAACGGAGCTGCCAGACGTTGCTTCTTTGGCGACCAGGGTATAGAGGTTCGTGACCTCAAGGCCGATCACCAGCAGCAAAACCAGGCCGGTAAAGACGGCAATAATCTGGTTTTGCGGATGAGAGATCCATTCTCTGGGATCATCCAGAATATTCTGGCGGAATATTTCCGCCCAGATAAAGAGGGGCGTTCCGGCAGAAAACGTAGCCAGCAGGATTGAGATTATGTGGGACGCGTTGGCATCGGGGTCAATGCGCATAAATGCTGCACCAATAATGGGCAGATCGGACAGGTAAGTTTCATCCATCAGGCCAATGCTTTCAGTGTACACACTGAAGAACATCAGCCACATGGCAACTTCCAGTCCGGTAAAGAATAGGGCTGTTATTACAGCGGAAAACTTAGGCGCTTGAACGTGTTCAAATGGGGACGGTTTATCGAACATAAAGCCTCCTTTTCCTGCCGTAGCAGGACAATCATCATGTCTTGATTATTGTTTGGAAGCTTTGGCCAAAGCTCTTTTTATAAAACCATAATGTAGTACAAAAATTATGGAAAGCTTTCGTTTTAATTCTGGGAAGGTTTGGCGTTCCGATAATGAATTTTTTATTTTTAGTAAGGCTTAACACGTTGTGTAAATCATAATTTACACCACCATGCGAGGTTGTATGCCACGAAAAGAGTGGGTTCCTCAAAATCCATATTGCAGAAGATCAAAACTGGATGAAGATGAATTTAACGATGTTATGGCATCATATTTCCTTGAGCTGCTTCAAAGTCATACCAGAGATTATTTCCGGGAATATACAGCTAATACTTCTTGGCAAACATGGCATAGGCAAAAGCTTCCAACGCGGCAGGCAATAGGCAGGTATTACGAAAAAATAAGCCAATATATATGGGAAAGATTCATAGTTTGCCACAATCCAATATTTGAAAAAGAAGATGCATTTGATGAGCTTATTGATTTGGTATATGAAAAAACAAACAAGATATCCAATTATGACGAGTTATATCATTCTTTTAATGACTTCCCGTTCTATATAAAAAAAGACAAAATAACCCGTTCGTTGATGTTTCATTTGCTATCAAGCAGATCAAAGATAATAAGAGGTTTTAAAAGAGAAGTGTTCTACCTGGAATTTAGCAGGGTGTTTTTTATGTGTGCAGTTATTGAGACTTTAAATATTGAGTTTCAGTCAATTTACTCTGTTAATGAATTAAAAAAGTCGTATGAAATTACATGGGCTTGTGTGCGGATGCTTAAGAGCTTTTTAATGGAAAGGCCTCTGTAATATTGCTGCATAAACTATTCTCGGTGACCATTATGCATCCTTCAAAATAAGCCAGATTCTCACCTTTTTCTTCTTTTTATAAACCTCTTCTATCCCGCCAGAGCAGCCATTTTTCAGTTAAAACTATATGTAAATATTGCACAATTATATTACTACCTTGCGTATTGACTCTTACCGTGAATCTCTCTACCTATTACTGCATGCGTTCTTTTTAAGTGCGAGTGTGTGAGGGGACGAATGATATTACGCGGCCTGTTTCTATTTTCTTTAATGCTAACTTTTTTTAGCAGTCCTTCATTTGCGGAAGGATCTGAAAGTTCGGAAAAGTTGCTTTCGCCTCCA
>QKDP01000296.1 GCA_003252055.1 Desulfobacter postgatei
GAACAGGAAAAAACAGAGCGCCTTCGCAAAGACTGTCTTGAACAGACAGATAAAATGATACGCAAGCTGAGCACATTGTTTGACACCTTTGACGCTGAAGATGAATACAGGAACAACACATTGCATGAACTCAGAGCTTTAAATAAAAAAATAAGTTCACGCCGGGACATGGATGAGATCAAAACATTATTCAACGATGCCAAGGACCTGTTCGTGGACATCATAGAGACCATGTAATGCCATTTGACAAATCAATTTAGGGGAATATCATGACAGACCGTGCCAGACAAAATGTACTTAAGGAACTTTTGGGGCTGCTCAGCCTGGAAAAAATTGAAGAAGACATCTTCCGGGGCCAGAGCCAGGACTTGGGCTACGGCGCCGTATTCGGCGGCCAGGTCCTGGGCCAGGCTTTGTCAGCGGCATCCCGCACAGTGCCGGAGAATCTTTGTGCCCACAGCCTGCACGGATATTTTCTTCGGGCCGGGGATGCTGCCTGCCCCATTGTGTATATGGTAGAGCGCACCCGGGACGGCCACTCGTTTACTACCCGGCGGGTCAAGGCCGTACAAAAGGGCCGGACCATCTTTTCCATGTCAGCCTCATTTCACAAATTTGAAGAAGGATTTGATCACCAGGACCCCATGCCTGATGTTAAAGGCCCTGACGGCCTGGAAAGTGATTACAACATGATGGTCCGTTATGCTAAGGATATTCCTGAAAATATTGTAAAAAAACTGTTGTATCCCAATCCCATTGAACTGCGGGTCGTCAACCCGGTAAATCCCTTTCATCCCGTCCCCATGCCGCCGGACAAATTCGTATGGTTCAGGGCCACCGGTCCTTTGCCTGACGATGCCGCAACCCACAGGTACATGCTGGCCTATGCTTCGGATTTTCACCTGGTCCCCACAGCGCTTTATCCCCATGGCAAAACCTTCTGGTCCCGGGACATGCAGGTGGCAAGCCTGGATCATGCCATCTGGTTCCACAGGGATTTCAGGATGGACGACTGGCTGCTCTACGTGATCCACAGTCCCAGCGCAGCCATGGCCCGAGGACTTAACCACGGTTCCATCTACACCCGGGAGGGCAAACTTGTGGCCAGCGTGGCCCAGGAAGGACTGATCAGAAGGGTGGATAAAAACAAGGTATGAGCTGTTTCACTGCTTTCCTGCGATCAAACCGGCTCTAATCGTGCGTATCAGATTCGCCAGCATGAGCAAAACTATTACCCAGAACACTACCCAGGCGGCGGTGTCAAATTGCGGCCCGCCTGCAATGGCTGCATACACATAAGGCAACAGGGTATTAACCAGCACCATGAATCCCCAGAAAAGGACATTGGGCCATGCCATGACCTTGCCGGTCAGGGAATTGATCAGGCGGGCACAGCCCACAATAAACCCGGGCACAGTGATCATGTCAAAAAACAGGAAGACCAGAGGATCAATTCCCCGGCTTTCCAGAAGACCTTTGAATAGGACATACTTTACGATATCGTAGCACAACAAAAAACATATGCCCGAAAGTTCATGGTGTCTTCTTATTTTTATGGCCAATTAGATATTTTCCTTGACCACATGAAAGGAAATTTTCGATGCAGTAACAGTGCTTCGGCCCGCATGAAGAAAGGAGACAATCCATACGCCCTGGAAAAACAAAATCATGCCCGGATGCCACAGGGCTTTAAATCCTGTATCCAGAGAAAGGATCACCTCGGGATCAGGGAAAAAGGCAAGCAAGGCTATGGTGTAAGCAATGGCTGCCAGGGCCATGATCTGGTACATGGAAAATTTGCGTTGTCCTCTGAAATCTGCCCGGAAAAATTCAGACACCACCCTCCAGACCTGGGTTACCACCAGGGTTTCCACAAGGGCGGTTCCGGCAAAGCCCTGGAGAAACAGCAACGTGCCAACAAGGCCGGATATCGCATAAATCACCGCGGTGATGATCTGGATGGGAATCAATTTTTCACCGGCCAGACCCGACGCATAGGCCACCTTTTTGGTCTCCCCTGTAAAGACCACATTAAAATTTTCAAACAGTTTGCGGGTGTGACCGGCACACTGGCTCAACGGCTTGCCATAGCAGCAGCCAAAGCTTAAACAGGCAAGGCGCCCCAAAGACTCCCCAAAGGAATACCCAATGCTTAAAACCGCCATCATCACAGCAACGGGCACATGAAATTTAAAGGCCGTACCCAACGTGGCATTCACCAGCATAATGATCCAGGGTGCGGTCACCACACCGGCAAACACGGCCCCGCCAATGGTCAGGGTGGCTTTTTTCTTTTCAACAATCCGGGCAACGATTTTAGAGGCTGGAATGGTCACGGCCAGCAGCAGAACAGTCACCAGAACCAGCACAGAAATGGGCATCCCGGCCGATGCGGCCAGAATCACGACCATGATCACAGCAAAGGTGTAAGCATTGGCAGACAAAAGCCCGTACCAGGTCAGATTCATCCCCCGCCACTGGCCCTGGTCCAGCTTTTCCAAGGGGAAAGTCGCCACCATCTGCCACTTTTCCTGGGGCAGGGTTTTAAATCCCCATCTCAGTACAATACCCATCAACAGAGCGAGCCCAACAACAAAAAAAATGGTTGCCATTACAAATCTCCCAAAGTTTCAGTTTCTCCACAAGCGCAGGCGTGGCCGATACCTGAGCGTACGGTCACTTCGGTTTCCACAAGGGGTCTGCCAAACCCGGCACTGAAACGGCTGCTTACGCCGGTGAGAACCTGGTTTTCCAGTAAGTCCTTGGAAAAACAGATGCGCTGTTTTTGAAATATAACAATGGTTGTGGAGGAACCAGGGCGGTACAGGCTTTTGGGACACCCCTTTTCCATGAAAAGTCCGGGCACCACAGGCTGGGGATTTTCATATCCCTTTTTACTGTAGCACTGGACAATTTTTCCGATCATCATGGCCACCACTTCCACCATGCACACAAGCCCGCACCCGGTGCCCCCGGGCACATCCGTATCAATGATGGTGACCACCCGCCTGTTTTTCGAATAGGGCGTCACCTCACGGACCACAGCTCCGGGGTTGCAGGAGTGAAAATGCCCGTCTATCTCATAAATATCCAATACCGTTCCTGCCACGGGCGTATGGTTATAGTGATATTTATCCGGGGTAAGCCGGGTTACGGCAAAACTGCCCTGGTCAAAGGCGTCAAGCCAGTGGGGTTTATCCCGGCCGATAAGCTCTTTGAAATCAAAAAACTTACCTTTAATAAACAGAGCTGCCTGTTTAAAAAATGACCCCACCAGAAGACGCGAATCTGCCGGAGAGACCACAGCATCAGCGCGTTTCGGCATGGGACGAAGCTGTTCATACCGAATCTTACGCTCAAAAATTTTTCGAAGGGTATCAAGTTTTGAAGGGTCTCCTGCCACCTCACTTAAATCAATGCCGTGGGCAGATAGGAAACGTTTCGAATCCGACGGGGGCTTTAAAAAAGGCAGATCATAAGAAACAGCCCCGATCAGGCTGGACATCCGGGCCGAAATCATCAGATGAAACAAAAAGGAGGCATTTTCGCGCATTGGCGAATAAATAGCGCTGATAACGGGATCTGCTTTAAGGGTTTCGGTTCTGACCTGCCTGGTTTTGCGGTCTATATATTGATGTTTCATAGTGTCGGCTATTATGCCCGCACTATGTTTTAACTGTGTTAATTTACGACTAAAAGAATATGTGTGAAGTATGAGGAAATCTTGAGATGTGCACAGCCACCTAACCTAACTTGCCCGCAATGCCTCAATAATATTCATGCGCGACGCCCTCAGTGCCGGTAACAGGCCGCCCGCAAAACCCATGATCAATGAAAAGGCGATGGATTTGTAAACGATTTCAACGGTCAGATGAAAGGAAAAAGCCAGTTCGGAAAAGGTTTGAAAATTGGTTGTGGAAATGCTCGTAACCTGCAGCAGAGAAGCCATAAGCA
>QKDP01000341.1 GCA_003252055.1 Desulfobacter postgatei
GTCATGGCGGCAATGCGCCGGGGCTGGGTGCAACCGATCATGCCCGAAATCCCACGCCCCGCTTCCAGGCAGAATTTAGGAATCTGGGTGGTTTTACCGGATCCGGTTTCACCTGAAATGATCACCACAGGATGATCCTGTATGGCCTTAATGATCTTCTCTTTTCCGGCACTGATGGGCAAATCCGGGTCAAAGCGGATGTTTTGGGGCAGGTTGTCCGCGCGTTTCTGCCTGATATCAGCCGAGGCCCGTGCTTTTGATAAAAGATCTTTTAGCCGGTCTTTGCCTGGTCTCTGACCGGGTTTTTGGCTGCTGCGCAAGGCGCGAAGCAAAAGATACCGGTCCCGGCACATGGCCTTGGGGATGAGCGTTCTGATTTGATCTGAAATTGACATAATAACGCCAATAGTAGTCAAGGTTTTGAAAATGTCAAATAAAGCGTTTGACACGCAGAGCTTTTTTTTATTGACGTGAATTGTGGAATAGGGGAATAGTGCAATCGGGATTGCTATCGCCATCGGGATCGAAAACAATGGATATTCCGATAGCGACAGCGATGCTGAAACAGCAGGCAAAATTATAAATGTGGTCACCTTTGATATGTTTGCCTATACACCATAATTGTGATAAGAAAATTGGATTATGACTCAGATTATCAGTATTGCCAATCAGAAGGGTGGGGTGGGTAAAACCACCACAGCAGTTAATCTGGCTGGCTGCCTTGCCAAACTCAAAAAAAAAGTGCTGCTTGTGGATTGTGATTCCCAGGCGAATGCCACAACCGCACTCGGGGTGGACAAACCCGCCTTGGAAGCCTCTTTGTATGACGGTTTGATTGGGGAAACCGGTATTGAGGATATGCTTTTACCCACCATGATGCAGGGTCTGACCCTGGTGCCGGCCAATGTTGATCTCATTGGGTTTGAGGTGGAAATGATGTCTGCCCCCAAAAGGGAGGCCCGGCTCAAGGAGCTGCTTTTGCCCGTGGCTGACCAGTTTGATTTCGTTATTATCGACTGTCCGCCGGCGTTAAGTCTTTTAACGCTGAACGCTTTTTCCGCAAGCCATTCCGTTGTTATCCCTTTGCAAAGTGAATTTTTTGCCCTGGAAGGATTGGGACAGCTTTTAGATACAATCAAGCGGGTCAAGAATGCATTTAACTCGAACCTGATAATCAAAGGTATTTTGCTGACAATGTTCGACATCAGGACCAATTTATCCCGGAATGTGATGGATGACGCCAGGCAGTATTTCAAAGATCTTGTGTTCAAGACAAAAATTCCCCGCAATGTGAAGCTTGGAGAGGCCCCAAGCTATGGGCTGCCGGTTATTCTGTATGATAAAACATCACCAGGTGCTAAAAGTTATATGTCCTTTGCCAGGGAACTTTTAAAACGATGATGAACAAGAAACGGAAAAACACCGGTCTGGGCAGGGGAATATCGGCACTTATCCCCGATATGGAAGAACCCGAAGCCAATTCGAATTTTTTCTTTTGTCATGTTGATCAGTTACACCCTAACCGCTACCAGCCGAGAACCCGGTTCAGTGAAGAGGAACAGGAACGGCTTACCCAGTCCATTGCCGAGCAGGGTGTGCTCCAGCCCCTTTTGGCCAGGAAAATGGATGGCGCCTATGAGCTGGTGGCCGGAGAGCGGCGCCTGCGGGCCGCAAAGGCGGCCGGACTTGCTCAGGTACCCGTTATTATCCTGGATCTCACGGATGAGCAGGTGCTTGAAGTTTCGATTATCGAAAATATCCAAAGGGAAAACCTGAATGTGCTTGAGGAGGCCGAGGCCTATTTCCGGCTCATTGACGAGTTTGGATACACCCAGGAAAAGGTGGCCGAGAAAATCGGAAAGAACCGCTCCACCATTGCCAACCTGCTGCGTTTGCGCAGCCTGCCCGAAGAGATCAAGGAGAGCCTGATGGCCGAAAAGATCAGCATGGGACATGCCCGGGCATTGTTGGGGGCAGGCACTGTTGAAAATCAGCTCTATTTGTTCAAGCAGGTGGTGGAAAAACATCTGTCGGTGCGGGAAACCGAACGTTTGGTTAATCAGGCTAAAAAACAGCCCCAGAAAATCGCAAAAAAAATTACTGCGGACGAAAAACAGTTTCTGGAAGAGACCTCCTCCCAGATATCCTCCCGGATCAACTCTCCGGTCTCCATTAAGAAAAGCGGGGGCCGTGGAAGAATTGAGATCAAATTTTCCTCCGGGGCTGAATTTAATCGACTTGTGGAGTTATTGAGTAGGATTTCATGAAAATTTCAATTGCCAGGACAGCAGGTTTTTGTATGGGTGTCCGCCGGGCCGTGGACATGGTACTGGATGCATCCAATGAGGCCAAGGAACCCATTTATACGTATGGCCCTTTAATCCATAATCCCCAGGTCCTGGAGATGCTGGAAAGCAAACAGATTTTTCGGATGGACACGATTCCTGAATCCGGGAAAGGCATTGTGCTCATCCGGGCCCACGGAGTGCCGCCCCAGGATGAAAAGGCTCTGGCTGATGCCGGATTCACCGTGCTTAACGCCACTTGTCCCCGGGTGGTAAGGGTCCAGGTGATCATCGATAAATATTCAAAAAAGGGTTATGACACCATTATCCTTGGCGATGAAAAGCATCCCGAGGTTATCGGGCTTTTAGGATATGCCCGGGATAAGGGGCATACCATTACCAGTATAGATCAGCTTAAAGCATTGCCCAGGTTTGAAAAGGCAGTGGTGGTGGCCCAGACCACGCAGAATACCAAACTTTTTGCGGATATCAAGGCCTGGTGCCGCAACAATGCCCCCCATTACGAAATTTTTAACACCATCTGCGATTCCACGGAAAAACGGCAGAATGAGGTCCGGGAACTGGCCGGCACCCATGACGCCGTCATTGTTGTGGGGGGAAAATTTTCCGGAAATACAAAGCGCCTTGCCCAGGTGGCTGCGGAAACCGGTAAACCGTCTATGCACATTGAACAGGCATCGGAAATCGACTATGCATCCATTTCCCATGCACAATCCCTTGCCATTACCGCAGGGGCCTCCACACCCAACTGGATTATTAATGACACCTGCAGCAAGGTGGAACAGGCGTTCAGGGAACAACGGCCCGGGCGAAGAAAAGTTATGGCCGTGCTGGATGTGCTGATGAAAACCAACATTATTCTGGCCGCGGGTGCCGGCTGCCTGACCCTGGGATCAGCCATGATTTCCGGCGCACAAAATCCGGGTATACCAGCGGTTATTGCCATGTTTTATATTCTGTCCATGCAGATCATGAATAACATGATGACCATTGGGTCCGACACCTACAACAAACCGGACCGGGCAGCCCTTTATAAGCAAAACAAGGGCCGGCTTTTGCTTGTGGCGTTCCTGTCCGGTGCGGCCGGGCTTTGCCTGGCATGGACAAGGGGATGGGGGTATTTTGGTGTGCTGCTCATCATGATGCTGCTGGGAATGTCCTATAACCGCACCATTGTCCCCGCCTTTTTTCCCGGGCGCAAAAATTACCGGATTAAGGATGTGCCCGGATCAAGAACCATTCTCATTGCAGCGGCATGGGGTATTGTTACAAGCCTGATGCCCGGGCTCAGCCTTCACGCACACTTAGGATTAACCCTGGTCGCTTTTATTTTTGCCACAGGACTAACGTTTGCCCAGGCGACCTTTATGGATATCCTGGCTGTCCAGGGTGACAGGATTGTAGGCAGGGAAACCCTTCCCATCCTTCTGGGCAAAAAGAAAAGCCTTAAATTTGTTCATTACACCCTTGGGGCAGCCATTATTATACCTTTGATTTCATCTGTCTGGAGGGCACCTGCTGTCTGCGGCCTTGCCCTGATACCGGCGTTTATGCTTATATTGACCTTACGGTATAAAATAGACAGTGATATTTCAGCCAATCTTTATGAGTTCTGGTTTGAGTTCCCCTTGCTGCTTGCAGG
>QKDP01000362.1 GCA_003252055.1 Desulfobacter postgatei
CCCACGGTGGAACATAAGGATTATGCTGCCCGGGTTATCCCCCAATATCAAACCCACGGGACCCTGGGATTTGACATATGGATTACCGATGACCAGGGCGATCTGTGTGAAACCGTGTCCGGGGTAATGATGCGGGATGTCAGCGGCGGGACCATCACCCCTCCGGCATGGATCAGGGAGGGGATACAATGATGTTCGCACTTTTATGCCTGATTGCCTATGCCGCAGGCTCATTCAACGCTTCCATCCTTGTGCTGCAGGTGAAAACAAAAAAAGATCCCCGGACCCTGTTCAGCAAAAATGCCGGCACAACCAATGTTTACAGGATCCTGGGGTTGAAATGGGCCGGGCTTGTTCTCATGACCGATGTGGGTAAGGCGTTCCTGATTTCAGCGGCGGCATCCCGGTTTCTGTCTGTGCCCGAAGTCCTCTGGGTGGGATTTTTTCTGCTTCTTGGGAATCGGTTCCCCTGTTTCCACGGATTTAAAGGAGGCAAAGGCGTTGCCCATTTCATCGGCTTTTCCCTGTTTCTGACCCCTTTGTTTACAGCGCTGTCCCTTGCCGGATGGTGTGCCGGGTATCTTTTTTTCCGGCTTCCCTTTGCAGGCTCCATGGTGCTGGTGGCCATTATCGGCATGGGCCTTGCCCGGATTTCCGGACCCGATTTTGTGGGAATCGCTGGAGTGATTGTATGCATGGGGTTTATCGTACTCAATCACCGAAGCAACCTGCTTGCCCTTGTACCCGGCTACCACCCCATGGATGCTTCAAAAAAAAATGAATGATGCGCCATGACACCTGAACCTGAAACCCCCTGGGCCTTTTTTGACAGGCTGTACTGCATCTCCCTTCGGGATCGGACTGACCGCCGGGAACGGGCCAGGCTTGAATTTTCACGCATGGGCATTCTGGGGCGTGTTGAATTTGTCCTGGTGGATAAAGATCGCAACGACCCCTGCCGGGGGATCTTTGCATCCCACCTTTTATGCATGGAAAAAGCCATTGATGCCGGGGCACAACAATGGGTTGTGTTTGAAGATGACCTGGTCTTTCACCGGTATGACCCCAAGGTCTTAAAAAATGCCCTTAAACATTTGTCTGCCTGCAGCACCTGGACACTGCTCTTTTTCGGATGTCTGATCAAGGGCAGTTCAAAAACCAGCAATCCAGGGGTAAAAAAAATCAGGTATCAGGCGTTGACCCATGCCTATGCCGTCAGCCGCGCCTTTGGGAAAAAGATTGCAAGCCAGCCCTGGCGCGGGACACCCTATGACGTGATGCTCAGAACCCTTTGTGACGACTACCTGGGAATAACCCCGTTTTTTGCCTTCCAGAGCAATGCGGAAACAGACAATGACGCCTGCCGCGGTCTGGACAGGTTCCGGCGCTGTTTTGGCGGTCTTGGATTCATTCAGCTGATGAACGAATTTTTTCATGCCCACCGCCTGATGATTATTGTCGGTCATTTAGCGGTTCTCGCAGGGCTTGCAGTGTGCCTATGGTAAATTCAAAAAAAGACGACAAACAGCTGAACATCGGCCTTTTGATTATCACGATCCTGTTGGCGGCATTCATGCTCTTTGTCAGTTTCCACAGGCTTCATGTGGAAACCGACATCACGGCATCACTTCCGGCACACAACCCGGTGATCCGTGATGCCCTTTACTTTTTCGACCACCATCCCATCCAGGACCGGGTCGTTATCAGTGCAAGCCTTGGCACCCGGGATCCGGAACGGCTGGTCAAACTTGCCGCCATGGTGGAGGAAAAACTTTCGGCCTCCGGGCTGTTCAGCAGTGTGGGAATGGATCACTACCAGGAAATCATGCCGGAACTGATGACCCTGGTGGTGAAGACCCTGCCCTTCCAATTCACCCGCACCCAGCTTGAGAGCCAGGTCAGGCCCCTGCTCACGCCGGATGCTGTCCGGGAGACACTCTCCCGGACCTATACCCGGCTGCTGAGCCTTGATGAGGTGGGCACATCCGAATTCATAGCCCTTGACCCCCTCGGGTTGAAAAACATTGTGCTGGCGAGGCTGAAATCCCTGGCACCGGTTGATGAATTCAACATTTACCAAGGCAAGCTTCTGTCCCCGGATTCACGGCACTGCCTGATCATGGCCACCCCCAAAGACTCGGGCACGGACTCAAAATTTGCCACCCGGGCCATGGAGCTGATCCATGCCATCCAGACCCGGGCCCAAACAGAGTTTTCCCGGCCGGGTGAACATGCCGTCCTCACCTCTATAGGGGCATTCAGGGCCGCCTATGACAATGAAAGAATCATCAAACACGATGTCCAAAACGCCATTCTCATTGCCACGGCAGCCATCACCTTTTTGCTGTTTCTGGCCTTTCCCCGGCCATGGATCGGACTTTTAGCCCTGGTTCCCGCCATGTTCGGCACCATTGCGGGCCTTTTTACCTATTCCCTGTTATATGACAGTATCTCCCTTATTGTACTTGGATTTGGCGGAGCCATCATCTCCATCACCATAGACCACGGCATTACCTATCTGCTGTTCCTGGACCAGCCCCAAAAAACATTTGGCAGGCAGGCATCCGCGGAAGTGCGGGCCGTGGGCCTGGTGGCCACCCTGACCACGGTATGTGCGTTTCTCTCCCTGGGGATGAGCGATTTTAAAATTCTTGAAGAGCTTGGAAAATTTACGGCCCTTGGCATGGGATTTTCCTTTGTATTTATTCATTCCCTGTTCCCAAGGATCGTACCTGTGCTTCGGCCTGCAAAACCCCGGGCCCTTCCCCTGAAACGGCTGGTCAACGCCCTGATTATTCCCGGCAACGGCGGTGCCTGGTTTGCCCTGGCGTTGACCTTGATCCTGGTGTGGTTTGCCTGGCCGGTTTTTCATGTGGATCTGTCTGCCATGAGTACGGTGAGCCCGAAAACCCGGGATGCGGATGCAAAATTCTATGAAACCTGGGGTAAAGGGTTTACAGGCAAATCCCATCTCATGCTGACTGCCGGCTCGGTCCCAGAACTTCAGGATTTAAGCGACCGGCTGGCAGACAAGGTATCGGCCGTTCAGACCCAAGGAATTCCGGCTTCGGGCACAATGCTTTCAATGATATTTCCGGGAAAGATAAAAAAACAGGAAAACTATCAGGCCTGGAAACAGTTCTGGACAGAAGAACGGGTCAGTGGACTCAAACAGACCCTGAGCCGGGAGGCAGAGCGGCTCGGTTTCACCCGGGATGCCTTTGACCCGTTTTTAAGCCTTCTTACCCCGGCCGGCCTTCCGGACGGACCCGTGGTAATTCCCCAATCCCTTTATCCCATGATGGGCATCTCCCAAGCCAAGGCAGATGGCGGCCACTGGGTCTGGACCACAAGCCTGATGCGCAACCCGGATGTGGATGAAAAAAATTTCTATGACGCGTTCAGCAGCGTTGCCACCGTGTTTGAGCCCCAGCTTTTTTCCACCACCTTAGGCGCTATTTTGTGCGCCACCTTTACCAAAATGTTCTTCATCATTGCCGGAGCGGTCCTGATCCTGCTTTTTATCTTTTTTCTGGACATACAACTCACCATCATCACCATGCTGCCGGTCTTTTTTGCCTTTATCGGCACCCTTGGCGTCATGAAACTTTTAGGACACGATCTGGACATTCCCTCGCTGATGCTCTCCATCATCGTATTCGGCATCGGCATTGACTTCTCCCTGTTCTTTGTGCGTGCCTACCAGCGTTACCGTGACGAATCCCATCCCTCGGTTGAACTGATACGCCTGGCCGTGTTCATGGCAGGTACTTCCACCATGATAGGCTTCGGGGTGATGTGTCTGGCAACGCATTCGCTGTTGCAAAGTGCCGGCCTTGCCTCCCTTCTGGGCATCGGCTTTTGCCTTGCAGGCGCGTTTTTGATTCTGCCGCCCCTGCTGCGCCGTTATTTTATTTTACAAACCACGGGATCGCCGGCATCCTGGGAGGGTTGGAACACGAAACCAGAAACACCTGTCACATCCCGGATTCTTGCCAGGTACCGCACGGCCGAGGCATATCCCAGAATGTTCGCCCGCTTTAAACTGAAACTGGACCCCATGTTCAGGGAACTGCCCGACATTTTGACAGGCAGGGGAAAAGTTTCCCGGATCATGGACATCGGCACAGGGCTCGGGGTGCCGGCCTGCTTTCTTCTTGAACGGTTTCCCCGGGCCCGCATATTCGGCATAGAACCCGACCCCGAAAGCCGGCGGATCAGTGCCATGGCAATTTCAGGCCAGGGACGTATTGATCTGGGCAAAGCCCCGGATATTCCCGCTGTTTCAGAACCTGTCCACATGGCCCTGATGCTGGATATGGCCCATTTTTTAACATTTGATGAATTCAGGCTGACCCTAGAAAAAATCAGGGCAACCATGGCCCCCGGCGCTACCCTTATCATCAGGGCAATTATTCCTCCGGCCGCAAAACCAACACTGGTCTGGCCCATTGAAGCGCTGAAACTGAAATTAAAAGGGGTGGTTCCCCATTACCTGTCTGTGCAAGCCATCACAGATCTTATCAACGAGGCGGATTTCAGGATGGAATACACCAAAATATCCGGTAACAATCCGGAAACCGTCTGGTTTATCGCAAAGGTGTCCCCATGAATATCTGTACCAGTCACAACATTGGTTGTGCCGGAAACTTTGAATTTTCCAGACAAAAAATTGATCATGCCCTGGCCGGAAATCGGCTTCTTTCCATGGAGATTGAGTTAAGCCTGCGGTGCAATTTTCGCTGCACCTACTGCTATGTGCCCCATGATTCATATTTTGATAATGAACTCAGCCTGGACGAGATCTTTGAGGTTATCCTGCAGGCCAAAGCACTGGGGGCCGGAAAAATTATTCTGTTAGGCGGAGAGCCCAGCATCTACCCCCATATCCGGGAGGTCATTGAATTTTTAAAAAGCCACCATCTTGAAACAGAGATGTTTACCAACGGCACCGGCATCACCCCTGATTTTGCCCGGAAGCTTCGCGCAGCCGGGGTAAGGGTTGTCCTGAAAATGAACTCCTTTGATGAGGCCAGACAGGATGCGCTTGCAGGCAAAAAAGGGGCGTTTCACATTATCCACAATGCCCTTGGCAACCTTAAAGGGGCAGGCTATCCCGCCAAGGACGCTTTTCTGGCCTTGAGCACCGTTATCTGCCGTCAGAACCGGGATGAACTGACCGGCCTGTGGACCTGGATCAGGGACAACAACATGGCGCCCTATTTTGAAATCATTACCCCCCAGGGCCAGGCAAAAAATAATGCCACTCTGGAACTTACCCCCCTGGAACTCAAAGAAGTGTTCGAGGAAATCTGTGCCATTGACAGGGAACGCTACGGCATTGAATGGGACCCCCAGCCGCCGCTCATGGGCAACCAGTGCATGCGGCATCAGTTTTCCTGCACGGTCACCTCCATCGGCAATATCCAACCCTGCGTGGGCATTACAAAATCCATAGGAAATATACGGAAATCCCGGCTTAAGGATATTCTGGACCATTCCCGGGAACTTCGGCTGCTGAAAAATCACCGGCAGACCATCAAGGGATACTGCCGCACCTGTGAAAAAAGAGACATCTGTTACGGGTGCAGGGGCGCAGCCTTCCAGGTCACAGGAGATCTCCTGGCCTCGGACCCTCTATGCTGGCGAAACCCGGACAACCTAACATCTCAAAGTTAAACAGCGTTGAGCGCGGTTAATCCAAAAAAGTCATGACGTTGATCCTTCTACCGTGATTCTTTTTTTGCAGCTCGTAAAGGGAAGGCACAGCGATATCCGGACGGTTCAATCCTTCCACTGCCATCCACCGGGTGTGACGGTCTTCAGTTGATCCGGCCAGGGTGACGGGGCGATTGCCCCGCCTGTGGATACCAATGTAGAATGCCTGGGGATAGTGTTCATACATGGTCCCAGGCTTTTTTGATGAGGTACTTGCAAAATCATAGGTTTGCACGAACGAATCTTTTGCATATTCGCCGTAGCCGGTGATCTTTGCGGGAGCCTCGATATTCCAGAAAACGTTTCTTACGCCGGCATGGGGCATCACGCTCAGATCACCACCAGAGCAGACATAGAATCCCTTCATTTTTTCAAATAAATTTTCAAAAGGAAAGATGCCGTGAAAATCAATGGCCGTGTCCGTGCCTGAATGCAGATTTCTGCCTTCATAATGTGCTTTGCATTCTGTGATAACGTTTCCTGATGCCGTCATTGTCAGCGTCACCGGATGCACCAGCCGGGCATGAAAATCGACATTTTTGACCAGGTTGTCGTTCCCCCAGCCGATGCTGACGCCGGCATGTCCTTCCTGCCCTGTAAATGTCAGATCCTTCAGGGTCCACTGGGCGGATCGGCTGAGGATAATTCCCTGGGTCATGTCGGCAAAGGTCACATCCTGTACCCATCCGTTCACTGCGCTGCTGATCCAGATTCCACCCCAGAGATAATCCTGCTCCTTGGCGGTACGGATAATTTTTCCATCCTCATCCTGAAACGGCTTGTGGTGCCGGTACCCGCCGGGCCAGGCACTTTCGATGCGCAGGTGTTCGATGCCGATCTCGCAAATGCCGTTGAAAGAAAAAATTTCAGGGGTGTAGCGTAAGGGCAGATCAAACCTTGCCGGACGGGTTAGGCGGATGGTATGGGCATCGATAATCTTTTCAATACCTGCAATCCAGGAAAGTTTTTTAACTGCAGGTCCAAACATGTCTTTCTGGACAGGGCTGAGGGTGAAAGGAGTAGTGAGTTGCACAGGGATATCCGCTTTATTGGGTGCCGGATGTGTGGGGTCGATGAGGGGATCGCTGCATACGATCGTCACGATCTGATCTTCAGAAAATTTTGTAGTATCGGTCACCGGGATATCTGTTTGTCCCCGGATCACGTTTTGTGTAAACCCAGCCAGTTCGTTACCATCCTCAGCGCCGAGGACGGCTAAAACCGCATGATGCCGGGCCTCTATCTCAGCTGAAACGGTTCCCAGACGCCGGACCGGCCCCTCTTTTCCCGGCGCATCCATGAAAAGAGTGGTTCCGGTTTTACCGGAGCCCTGGCCCCGCAAAACAATACGGTCAGAACGGATTTGGAGGTAGGCAGACGCTTTTGTCTGATGAATGTCGTATCTGCCTTTGGGCAGAAATACAACACCGCCGCCGGCTGCTGCCGCAGCATCAATGGCCGCCTGGATCGCCAACGTGTCTTCTTTGCCGTCATCCGGAACAGCGCCGAACCGTACATCGGTGACATCGAACACCGGGTTTTCTATTTTGGGTATCGGTTTTTCCCCCATACCATACCCAGCCCTTGAAAAATCTGGAAGGCAGATCCCTGTGGGACCGTTCTTGACAAAATCCTTCCACACAAAAGGCATCCATTTTTCTGTTGTTTCATTTATATAAGCAGGCCTGTCTTTTTCTGCAGGTGTTCGTTTTTCCATTCCGGCCTTATGGCATCCAACTGATAAAAAATAAGGAAGAATAAAAATGATCATTCCTTGTAAAATCAATGCATGATTAAAATTTTTCAGGATTTTCATCAAGAGGATCGCCTTTCCAGGTAGACAGCCTGTAGATATCTGTTATATGAGTTATGAAAATAAATCATATCGATATGTGGTTGTCAATTTTACAATTGACTCGGTCCATGTGACTTTTTATAGTCCACTATTGTAAATAGTGCCCGGCCCTGCAAATATTTATTAACCACTTAAAATGAATGCCCGTTGCGGACGACCATGCTATTTAATTCCTTTCAATTCGCCATTTTTTTTCCCATTTTAATCGGGCTCTACTATTCCATCCCCCATCGGTACAGATGGCTTTTGCTTCTATCATCAAGCTATTTTTTTTATTCCTTTGCAAAAATCGAATACATTTTTCTTCTCATGGGATCGACCCTGGTCAATTATACCCTGGGGCGCCTCATGTCTGCCACCCCGAAAAACAAAAGAAAACCTTATATGTGGGCAGGTGTTTTCTTAAACATCGGAACCCTGTTTTTGTTCAAATATTTCAACTTTTTCAGCAAATCAGCCACCAGTGTGCTTGGGTCCCTGAATATCCACCAGGATGTGCCCATGTTTGAATTGCTCCTTCCGGTGGGCATCTCCTTTTATACATTCCAGGGCCTGGGCTATATTCTGGATGTTTACAACGACAAGGTTCCGGCGGAACGCAAACTACACATTTTTGCCTTGTTCACGGCATTCTTTCCCCCGTTGCTTTCAGGGCCAATCAACCGGACCCGGGACCTGATGCCCCAGTTCCAACAACCCCACGCCTTTGATTATCAGAAAGTGACCCAGGGGTTGCGGCTCATACTCTGGGGGCTTGTTAAAAAAATGGTCATTGCCGACCATCTTGCCGTGTATGTCAACCGTGTATACAACCATGTGGGGGATTATCAGGGCATTGCGCTCATTATCGCCACCCTGTTTTATACGGTCCAGATCTACTGCGATTTTTCAGGATATACGGATATGGCCCGGGGCAGTGCTCAGGTTCTGGGATATGACCTGATGGAGAACTTCAGGCATCCTTATTTTTCGAGGTCTCTTCACGAATTCTGGCAACGCTGGCATATCTCCCTGTCCACCTGGTTTCAGGACTATGTATATATTCCATTGGGCGGCAACCGGGTGGCTACTATATGGCGATGGCGGTACAATATTTTTATTACCTTTATGGTCAGCGGTCTGTGGCACGGAGCGAACTGGACATTTGTGGTCTGGGGCGCTTTGCATGGATTTATACTGATTTTGGAAAACGCCACCCACCATTTCCAGAGGCGACTGGCAGACAGGTTGTTTCCAGGCAAGACATCCAGGCTGAATCAAGGACTCCAGGTGGCCCTCACGATGTGCATGGTCTCTTTTACCTGGATATTTTTCCGGGCCAATTCGGTGTCGGACGCATTCACCATTATCCGTAAAATGTTCTTGACCGGTAGTGAGGGATTTGGTTTAAAACAGGCCGGAATCGATGTTGTGGGCATCCCCCAGTTTGTTTTTCTGATTTTTATGATTGTGTTGCTTTTTGGAATAGAAATGTGGGAACGGCAAGGATGGGTCCAGGAACAGGTGGGAAATCTTTCCCTCAAGGCCCGCTGGGCCATCTACACCGTCGCATTCTGGTCTGTATTGATTTCAGGGGTATTTGGCGTGAAACAGGAATTCATTTATTTTCAGTTCTGATAAGGACCGAATTTTCAGGCGGACGAAAGCAAGAGATGAACGGAAAGCTTTTCATTATAAAATTAGTGGTCTTTGGGGTGTTGAATCTCTCTATTCTCGCAGTCCTTCTCTATTGTGTTTCAGGGCGGCACCGGGATATCCGTCTGTCATATGCCGAAAGTGAGTCAAACCTGCTGGTAACCGGAAAAAACGAACATTATCCAGTCGTCTTTCTGGGGACCTCAAGGGGCCGCGTGCTTTCCCGGGATGGGAATCATGAAATGGTGGAGAAAATCCTGGGCAGGAAGGTTGCCAACCTGTCCAAAGGGGGCGGTGGTGGTCTGATGCCTATGGATGTTCATCTCTCTTTTTTCCTTAATCAGGGAAATACGGTAGATCATGTTATCTACCTGGTGGACCCGTTTATTTTCTATTCTTCCATCAACAATGAACAAAACGATTTCTTTCTCAGGGATGAACCGTTCGAGCTGTTCATCTTCTTTAAGCTCATTAAGGACCGTTATCCTTTAGACCGGCTTTCTTCCTACCTTCAAATGATCACGGTTACGGACTGGCAAAAAATCTCCCGCTATGCAGCTCCCGGACTGACGGACGGCACGCTTAAGAACATCGATGAAAAAAAGATGGAAGAGGCGAGAAAACATTATCTGAAAAAGTATGACCAGAACAGCTTTGTCGCTTACGGCCATGTGGTTAATGACATTAATCGGCTGGTGAAAACCCATGGCGCCACCATCACCTATGTCATGCTCCCACTGTTGATGCCTGATTTTCCCGGCCTGCCTGAGGTGGATGCGTTTTTGCGGAGAACTGCCGATCGTGAGGCAGGGGTATTTTACATCAATTGTGCATCGTGCATGCAGGATAAGAAATTTTATTACGACCATATGCACTTCAATAAAACGGGAATTGAATACTTTTTAAAAAGATGCATCCTTCTTAATTCTCTCAGGCAATAGATCGCTATCAATCTTTTTGCAGCCAGGGCCGGATAGAGAACTGCGACCACCGGAAACCGGTGTTGTGGTTATCCGGGTACTGATTCTTTCCTTCAATGCAGATACATGGGAAATGATTCCGATCAGCTTGCCGTCCTGCTGAAGCCCTGATAAGGTTTCAAGCGCGGTGTCCAATGCGTCTTCATCTAATGTGCCAAACCCCTCATCAAGGAATAGCGAATCAACTCGAACTTTTCGGCTTGCCATCCGTGAAAGCCCCAGCGCAAGCGTAAGACTGACGATGAAGCTTTCTCCACCGGAAAGATTCCTGGTCGACCTGATCTCACCGGCCTGATAATTATCAACGACGTTCAGTTCCAGAGGCTGCTGTTCATCACGGATGAGCAGGTAACGGTCGGTCATTTTTTCCAGCTGCCGATTGGCATGGGAAACCATGAGTTCAAAGGTCAGACCCTGGGCAAAGTTGCGGTACTTTTTTCCATCTGCTGAACCGATAAGGGCGTGCAGTTTTTCCCAGCGATGGCACTCTTTTTTCCGGGCCTCGATGGCGGACTGCTTTTCCTTAATTCGCTCCTTGGCCGCAGCGTTCTCGTTCAGCTTGTGCTTGAGACCGGCAATGGCGTCGCGCAATTCTTTCAGGAATTCTTCATACTCCTTGAACAGCGGCTCCAGTTCCTCAAGCGTTATATCGGTAACCTTCCTGGCGATCTCTGTGGCTAAGCGTGTTTCCCGGTCTTTCTGTCTGGCCTTCAGATCCGTTTGAGCATCATCCAGCTTCTTTGCCCGGGAAGATAAGATTTCCCGTTCTTCATTTGGCAGTCTACTTCCAAGGAACTGTTTTTCATCTGCAAAGCCAACTGGTGCCAGTGCTGCTGAAAAATCTGTCTCCGCTTTATTCAGTTCCGGAGCTCTTTGCTCAATACTCTTTTTCAGGGATTCAACATGGGTTTTCACAGTTGTCAGTTTCTGCTGGAGCTCCGTGTTCAAGTTCCTGGCTTTTTTTTCTGCTTCCTCAGCAACCGCAATGGCTTTATTCAACCGGCCTTCTTCATCGTCAGGTTTCTTGTCGCCATACAATTTCTGCCGTTCATCCATTCCGGCGGCATGATCCTTTTTCAGCCCTGCCAGATTTTCCTGCTTTTCATTCAGCTCCTTGACCTGGGTTTCAATCACAGCGTCCAGACGCTTCATCTCGCTATCGATGGCCGTGATCTGTTTTTCGATTCCATTCTTTTGCTTAACCTGTTCCTGCCATACCTTCAGCCTGGATTTAAGAGACTCGATTAATGATGAAACCGCCAATTCCGGTATTTCAATAATGCCAAGTGGCTGAAGTTTCCCTGATACTGCCAGTTTGAGTTTCTCAAAGCCGGTCCGAAGTCTCGTGAGACCATCCTTCAATTCCGAAAGAGTTTTTTCAGCGGACTTCTTGTTATTGGCCGCATTGGTTTCCAGTTTCTCGCTGTCATTCAGGTTTTTATGGGCAGCGGTTTCTGCTTGCTCCAGTTTTTTGATAGCAGCTTCCTGATGCTCTGCATGGGTTATCAGTTTGGTCAACGACTCAATTTTCAGCTCGATTTCATCGGGAACCGGGACATTCCCCTCGGCAAAGGGATGCTCAGTTGAACCGCAGAGCGGACACGGCTTGCCGTCTTCCAGCTTGCTCCGGTAATCTTCAAGCTCCTCGATCTTTTTGATATAGGCCATTTCACGAAGCAGGGTTTCCTTCCCGGTGCGGTATTCCCGGAGCAATTTGTCACCCAGTAATTCGTTCAGGTCATCCTTGCCTTGCTGAAGGTTTTTACTGGCTGACGCCAGTTCCTGCTTTTTGAAGGAACATTGCTTTGTGGCTGCCGACAGCTTCTTTGAAGCTTCTGCCAAGGCATTATCGGCCTTTTTGAAATCGGTTTCTTTCTGGGTGATTTCCTGTTGTTTGGCGAGCAGGTTGTCGAACTGTTCTTCAATACCGGCGAGACCACTGATCAGCCATTCATCCTGAGCATGCTCTTTTAGATATTGCTCTGTAGCTTCCAGTAATTTTTCGGCCCTGGTCCGCTTTTCCTGTTCTTTCACCCGGGCCTGTTTACCCGTCTCAATCTTTCCGGCTTCCTTGGCGCAGGTTTCAGCGCCTTTTGAAACAGCACTTGTCTGTTCGGCAATCTTTTGATCAAGCGATCGAATTTTCTGGATCAGCGGGGCGGCCGCTTTCAGATCTTCTTTGGTTTTGAGGGTAAGCTGCTCGGCTGCCTTGAGAGCTTCAGCTTGTTTGTTTGCAGAGGTTTCCGACTCAGGAAGTGCAGTTTCATCCTTTTTCAATGAAGCCTGATCGTCAGCCTGCTGCTTACGAAGTGCAGAGAGCGTTGCGTATGTTCCGTCCAGTGACGCGGCTTTAACGGCCTGTTCGAGTTTGGCCCGTTCCGGTTTGAACGCTTCGGTATCAGCCTTCAGCTTTGCGGCTTCATCCGCAAGGCTGAGAATTTCCTTTTTCAGACCCTCAATAGTGGTCAGCCATGTGATGGCCTTACCGGTTTCTGTTGATTTTCCGGCAAGCTCGGTTTCCTGTTTCTGCTTTGCCGCAAGGCCCTCTTGAATCTCTTTTTCCTGTTCCGGCTCCAGAGTCATGGTGCCGGATGTTTCGGCATTCAGGATGTTCAGTTTTTCCCGCTCATCACGCCGGCGTTCATGAACCCGGCGTGAAATTTCGGAATAAATCCCGGTGCCGGTGATCTGCTCAAGTATTTTAGATTTCTTCTCAATGTCAGCCTTCAGGAAGGTATCGAACCCGCCTTGCGCCAGCAGGATGGAGCGGGTGAATCGGTCAAAATCCATCCCGGTTTTTTCTTCAATGACACCACCGACACGGCTCTTCTTGGTTTCGATGGGCTTGCCCGTAGCGTCATCCGCAATCTGGTGTTCCTGTTCCTGCAGGTTGCCTTCAGCCTTTTTCCGTGCCCGGCGCTGTTCCCAGTGGCACCGGAACCGGCCGGCCTGGGATTCAAACAAAACTTCAGCGTAGCATTCACCGGTCTGGCGAGACATAATCTCGTTTTCGCTTTTTGTGATTTTTCCAAGACGAGGCGTGGCTCCATACAGGGCCAGACAGATGGCATCAAGAACCGTCGATTTGCCCGCACCGGTCGGACCGGTCAGCGCAAAGATGCCGTTGGAAACATATTCGGGATCGGTGAAGTCTATGACCCATTCGCCATAAAGAGAGTTGAGGTTCTTAAATCGAAGTTCAAGTATCTTCATAAATCAGCATTCCTCAATCAAAAATCATTCACGTCTTCTTCATGGAGAGACGTGATTATTTCGTTGTAGGAGACTGTCAGTTCCTCCCGGTCTTCATCCGGTACTTCAAATGCATCCAGACAGCGGGTAAAAACATCTCCGGCATCCAGATCGTCAAGGGCTTCATCTTCAAAAATTGCACTTATCACCCGGTCCATAACACACCTGTTTTTTATTCGTCGTATTTCCATTGAAGAATCTGCCAGCGCTTCATCAAGCATATCACGCAGGTTAGCGATGACGTCGTTGCCGGTGTATTCAATCTCAAGCCATGCACGGCTTTCTTCTTTTTTCAGCTCTTCCAGCTTTGCATGGATATCATCCAGTGAACCGACAATGCGGACCAGTTGTTGAAAACAAGGTATCGGAAGTGGTTGAATCTCTGGAGTAGTGTTATCGAATTTTATGAGGAGAATCTTTTTTTCCTGGGTTGATTCGCCATAGCCCATTGGTATGGGCGATCCTGAGTATCGGATGTTATCAGCACTTCCAACTTTTTGAGGAACATGCAAATGCCCAAGGGCGAGATAGTCGATGGATGAAGGGAATACATCCGCCCCTACATGCGCCAGAGAACCTGCATAAAGTTCCCGGACACCGTCACCGTCAACGGTCTTACCACCTGCAGTAAAAAGGTGTCCCATGGCAATTATTGGGATTTTTGATTTTTGATCGCTGATTTTTGATTGTTCAAGAACCTCCTTACGCTTGCGTTCGGCAATCTTGACCACTTCAGCATAATGCGCCCTGATTCCTTCCTCCAGCTTCCGATTCTTGTCATCTATTGTTTCACCAGGCTCAACAGTGCGGACATCTTTATCTCTCAGATATGGAACTGCACAAATAATTGCAGACTTTTCCAAATCCAAAATCCCACTTCTAAAATCCAAAATCGATATCACCTCGTCATCCAATCTGTCGGTCATGGAGCCGACCACATACACATTCAGCGCACGCAGCAGTTCCTTCGGGGCATTCAGGAATGAAGGGGAATCATGATTCCCTCCAATGACAACCACATGCCGACAGCATGAATGAGATACCCGGCAAAGGAATCTATAATAAAGCTCTTGCGCCCGATTGCCGGGTGTGCCGGTATCAAACACATCACCTGCAACAAGAAGTGCATCAATCTTTTCATCATCAATGATTTGAGCCAGCCAATCCACGTAAAGAGAACGGCCCAAATGCCAGTCTGATGTGTGCAGGATTTTCATTGTTTTTTCTCCGTAGAGGCACGGCGCGCCGTGCCCGTACAATTTGCCGGATTTAATGAATCCAATTCCCATTTTAACGGGTTATTTTGTGTGTATTCATAAATTCGGCTGTAATCTTTTTCGTTGCGGATGATATGCTCATAATAATTGCGCTGCCATATTTTTTGACCGGGTGTGTTATGCCATTGGTTGATTTGTTTGGTAACGGCGGATTTAAATGACCGTACAATCGTTGGAATTGAATTTGACACCGGTTTGCCAAATTGTTCCATCGTAGGGGCACGGCGCGCCGTGCCCCTACCATCGGCAATAACAATAATTCCGTGAAAATGATTTGGCATGATACAAAATACACCACATCTGATATTGGGTCGCAATTGTTCGGTCTTCAACCATTCATCCTTCACAATCTCCCCAACTTTATTTAAAATCATTTCTCCGTTAAAAATATCACCAAATAAACACTCACGATTTTGTGTGCAAATGGTGATGAAATAGGCGCCTGTCTGAGAATAATCATATCCCTTCAACCTGATTGATCGTCGATGATGCTTTTGATTATTCATAATTCACCCGCCAGGTAGGGGCACGGCGCGCCGTGCCCCTACTCCAATTCATTGTCTCGGTAGGGAAGAACCGGACAGGTCGAGAGTTTCAGGGTGTATTCCCAATAAACGTTTCACTTAAATCAAATATTTAATCTTTCAAAGCCGTTCCGGCTGGGGCTGGACGCCACCTGTTCCATGACCGCCTGCCCGATCAGTTCCGATAACGGCACCACCGAAAGCTTCCGGGTTTCAAGTCCATCCAATACACGTTCAAGTTCGGTTAAAAACGAGGACAGAGCTGTATTATCCTGATCTCCAGGATTTTCGGCCCAGGGCTTTGAATCATGGAGCAAAATGATATCACCGGCTCTCACCCGGCCCAGAATTTTTAAAGCGATCCCGGATATCCTGCGGTTTCCTTTGTCCATGGCGCGGCAGGAAAAATTCACAGCGCTCAGTCCAAGTTCTGCCAGAACAGGTCCCAGTTTCGGGTTGGTGATGCCTGCAGGGGGCCGGAAAACCAGGGGCCGGATGCCATGGGCTGCCAAAACCGCCTGGGTTTTAATAATCTCCTCT
>QKDP01000192.1 GCA_003252055.1 Desulfobacter postgatei
GGTTCTGAAAACCATGTTTTCCGATACAGCGGTGTAGTTGGTGTCGATGATCTCGTTTAAGCTTAAATCGGACAAAATTCTTGCATCTGTCCCGGGCCGCATGAATTCGCCGCGTTCAATAAGATCTTTGAAATAAAAGGAAGAGGGCTCGATAATATGGCTTAACGTAGATGAAATGGAAGAAACCAGCAGCAAAAGCAAAATAGCCTCGTAGCCGCCGGTAATTTCTGCAATCAGAAAAATACTGCTCAATGGCGCCTGCATAACCCCGGACATGATACCGGCCATGCCTAGAAGGGCATAAGCGCCTTCTGAGGTGACTGCGGCATTGGGGAAAACGAACATCATGGCCTTGTAAAACACCACCCCGGAAAGGCTGCCGATGACCAGGCAGGGTGCAAAGATGCCACCGGAACCTCCCCAGCCAAGGGTTATGGCCGTGACAAATATCTTTAAAAAAAGACCGAGGAATATGAGCCAGAATGCCATGGGAAAAGTGCCGCTCACCATTTCCATGATCGGGTGATACCCCTCACCCAGCACCATGGGCATGAAAATCCCAGTGGTACCTACTGCGCAGCCGCCGATCATTGCCCGAAGCCAGGGGGAGACAGGTGTTCGTTTGGCCAAGGCCCCAACTTTTCTGAGCGTCCGTGTAACGATCACGGATATCATGGCGGTGAACAGGGCAAGCCCGATACTGCCCAGAATATCACCTGTAAAAATACTGAAGGGGTGATGCTGGAAAAGCTCTTTTTCAGGGATAATGGCTTCACAGATCTGTGCGCCGGCCACAGCAGCAATGGTAATTGGGATGATATTGACAAATTTCCATTCCCCAAGAATAATCTCAACGGAAAAAATAAGACCGGCCACAGGGGCGTGAAAAATGGCAGAAATGGCACCTGCGGTACCACAGCCCACCAACGTCATGCGCTGTCTGTCATTCAGGCCTAAAAATTTAGCGATATTAGATCCTATGGCGGACCCGCTCATGACAATCGGGGCCTCAGGGCCTGCAGACCCGCCGCTGGCAATGGTTAAAAAACTGGATATAAGCCTGGAAAAGGTAGAGCGAAACCGCAATAGCCCCCCCCGCCTGGATACGGCATATATGACTTCCGGCACACCATGGCCGGCACCTTCCCGCATGACCTTGTCAAGAAATAAAAAGGAGAGCATGGCGCCGATGCCGGGCAGAATAAATGCCCAGGCATACTGGCGGTACGGTGCAAGAAATTCAAGGACCGACGCCAGGGACAGCCTTAATGCTACGGCTGCAAGGCCTGCAAAAATGCCGACAACTGCGCCCGCAGTCATCAGCACAGGCCGGTCCTCAAAAAGAAAAAACTTTGCATAAAAAATATTATAGATTTGTTTAATTGTGCGCATAGTGAGTCCGGATAACCGCTTACATCTTTTCGGCTAGGTGCAGGGCATCAATTTTTTGGATCAACTCGGATTGTTCCGGGCAGGTTTTTAAAAATTCACTGAACTGCCTGTTCCGTAAACATAAAGAAAGGGATGAGAGCAGATGAAGGTGAAACTTTAATTCCGGAAAGAGGATAAAAAACAGGGTAGATACAGGCTGGTTGTCCAATGCATGATAATCCACCGGAGTTTTAAGGAAGCAGGCTGCAACTATAGGTTGTTCAAGATATTCAAGAGGTGTTCTTGGGTGGGGAATGGCAATGCCGCCGCCAATCCCTGTGGACAGCGCTTCTTCCCTTTTAACAAGCTGCTGGACAAGATCCGTTTTAAAATCATCCGGTACCGCCTTAATTCTTTCAACGCATGCGTTAATTACAGACGGCACATCCGGCCCTGTGTTAATATCGTGATACACGCCGCCGGTCTCAAGGGCAGTGGACAAAGAAACCTGCACTTCAGTCTCAGACCCCAGGGCAGGGCGGGGCTCCAGGTTAAGGGAAATATGGTTTTTCGCAGCCCAGTTTTTCAAATCCCTGACATGAAAGCTGTAGGTACGTCCCTTTTTAGACACAGGCAGCTTTCCCTGACGGATCCAGCGCTCTATGGTTGTACGGGATACCCCTATAGACTTGCATAACTCAGATATTAGAATTTCCATCTTTTCCTGACGCTGCCTGCAGCATACTAAACTTTATTTTAACTTTTGATGCTTTATATAAACCAAACCAACCGGAATAACAACCCCGGTCCCTCCTTTGAATTTAAAAGGGATAAAAGCCTGTGGCTTTTATCCCTTTTTCTGATCCGGTGAACGAACCGGCCAAAAGCTTAAGTTTTAGGGCCTACCACCCCCGGGATTCCATGATATCTTTAATTCTTTGCTCTGCTTTTTTCTCCACCAGGATCATTTTTTTGGCCTGGGCTTTTTTAATCTTTTCCGTCAGGGTCGTCATGTCAGCCGGCTTTTCAAGTAAATCCATGGCACCCAGTTTCATGGCCTCTATGCCTTTTTCAACCGTGGCATGCCCGGTCAAAAGAATCACCTGAAGTTCAGGTCTTTTCTTTTTCAGGATTTTTAAGGTTTCGATACCATCCATTTCTGGCATCTGCAGATCAAGGACCACCACGTCAAAGGATTTTTCTTCAACGTTTTTCAGGCCTTCAATGGCGGAACTCGACGTACTCACCGTCATTCCCCGGTTCGTCATTCTCTCTGCCAGGGCTTCTGTGAACTCCTGTTCGTCATCTATAATTAAAACTTTTTCCTTCATTGCCGGGGTCTCCTTTTAATTAGTTGATATTAAAGAAGCTGTTATCTGTTGAGATTGTTTTTTTTATTTGCCAAATACAAGATCAGCCCTGGTGTGCTGATCATCCAATACAATTTTCGCCTGGAATAGATCCAAGGTCTGAGCGCTTGCCTGCCGGTCAAAATTGGCGGCAAAAGGCTGTTCACTCTGAACACTTAAACAAATCTGCTTATTCTCGTCTTCTATAGATGATATATTGAGAACGGCACCTGATGCAAGGTTTTCCGTTGCATTTTCTAAAATAGACCAGATTAGAAACAATAAAAAGAAAAGTGATCCATTGACATAAAGTGTGTCGGCAGCCTGGGTATGATTCACCTTAATGCCTTTATTGGCAATGATCCTGGCACCAAGACCCAGGGCAAGCCCCACTGCCTCATCCAGATCTATCCGCTGTTCCGGCTTGTCCATACTGTGGGAAAAGGTATTAAGGGATTTCACGATACCATCAGCCCTGGAGATCTGTTTTTCAATGCGCTGGACAATCCCTGAAAAACGCTCGATATCAGGTGGAACGCCTTTTTGGGCCATCATAAGATGATCAGACATCAGTCCTGCATTTTCATTCATGATGGCCAGGCAGTTTTTAATATCATGGGATATGGATGCCCCCATCCGGCCGAAATAAGCCGGGCCGTATTGATCTGTAATTTCCTGAGCCGTGTGTTTCAACTTTTTCCTCCATCAAGCATGACCTGGTTGAGCTTTTCAATCAGACTGTCAATTTCCACTGGTTTAACAAGATAAAAAGCCTCTCCGGTCTGGGAACACCCTTCATGGTAGCATTCTTCAGACCCGTGGCCGGTCATAAAAATAAACTTGAGTTCAGGACATATCGCCTCCATCTGCTCCTTGAGCTCAAAGCCGTTCATATCCGGCATCTGAACATCCAGAACCGCGATGTCATAGCTTTGATCAGACAGCATGGCAATGGCATCACTGGGCCTGACAGCCCAGTGTGCATCAATTCCTCTGTACCCAAGTCGTTCTGCCAGGGTAGAGACCAGTTCCTTCTCATCATCGACCAGAAGTATCTGCATAATTTACTCTTCTTTCTGTGTTGTTGTGGGCAGATGTACTATAAATGTTGTGCCCTCATTAAGCTTGCTTTCTACGTTAATCCGCCCCCCCAGTTCCTGGACAAGGCCATAGGTGATGGAAAGTCCTAGACCGGTGCCGCCCTGATTGGTCTTTGTGGAGAAAAACGGTTCAAAAATATGTTTAAGATTTTCAGGGGAAATACCACATCCACTATCGCTTATCTTAAGGCGAACAAATGGTTCATCTGTTTTTTGTGCACTGATGGAAAGCCTGCCGTCCCGGGGCATGGCCGCAAATGCGTTATTTACTATGTTTAAAAGAACCTGCTGAAGCTTACCCCGGTTGCCAATGACCTGGGGCAGGGTATCAGGCACATCTATATCAACAAAAATATTTTTTAACTGAGCTTCTTTTACCAGAAACACCAGCACTTCATCAAGAACAGATTTAAGGGTTAAGGGTACGGGAACGGTTTGGGTCTGACGACCGAAACTGAGCAGTTGGCGTGTAATCCTGCTGCACCGCTTCACCGAGGTAAGGATAACATCCACAGTTTCAAGAAGTCTTGGGTCCTTTTTCAGCTCCGGCTTGAAATGGGCCATATCCTTTATGAGCCCTGCCTTTTCATTGATAATGGCCAAAGGATTGTTGATCTCATGGGCCACACCTGCGGCAAGCCGGCCGATGGAAGCCATCTTGTTTTCATATTCAGCCATGTGAAAATATTTGGAGCGTTTAAGGTCTAAAAGTTTCAGACGCCGGACAAAATAACCCGTCACGGCCCAGATCCATAAAAGAATGGCAGATATGCTGATGCCCAGGTACTTGATTAATGTCACCTTACTGTCATGCCAGGGAGACATGAGTACCTGTTTGGATTTAAGCACCACCAGGATAAACGGCGTATTGGGTATCTGCCTGAACGCTGCGATCAAATCCTCTCCACCTTTTGATGTAATCGTCATGGTACGGGTTTGGTCCGTGGCAGGGGGTAAAGCAATGTTTGTTTTTTCAAGCACATCCCCAAAATAGTGGGAAGGTGTTTGAAGCACGCCTTGGGTATTGATCAAAAAGGCATCCCCGTTAATCGATGTCTTGACCTGGGATAAAATTCCGGGCAGCTGGTGTTCAATGGTGGCCCGGATAATGAAATAGGTATTATCCGGGGCCGTATGACGCAGGGCAATGGAAATATGGGGAACGTTTCTAAATCCTAGAAATACATCACTTACAGAAGTCCCGTGGGCTATGGTGTCCTTGAACCATTGCTGATCCTTGTAATTTTTTCCTGCCAGGCCATGGGGACCGGCATAGGCACTTTGAACACCCGTGGCGTTAATAATGCCGATATCCGTAAATCCCCCAAAGCTTTGGTGCAGAATATTTAAAATCTTGGTCAGTTGTGGTGTATTCCCAAGCTGCTCAAAGGAATTGGAGCGCACCACGTAGTTTAATGCATTTTTGCGCTCATCTAAAAAAGAGGCAAGTGAACGCCAGGTATTTGAGGCCAGGCGGGAAGCCCTGGCCTCAGCATCATTTTCCAGAGACCGCCGGGTCAGGTTGTAATCCAGGACGCCAAAAAATATAACAGGAATAATGGCAAATGCGGCTGTCAGCACAAAGGAGAGCAGCCATATTTTTTTGTAATTAAGAAATCCCTCTGTAAGCGGTTTGGTTCCTGGGACCGTGTCCCCCGCTTTTTTTTCTGTATGCTTAGTTTCCAGCGCCATGGTGATGATCCTGTACCTGCACTCTTTAAGTTAGCTTTGTTTCTTCCGGATTTTTTCATTGGCCGCCTTCAAATTCCGGCTTAATTCCTCTATATCCACGGGTTTCTGCAGATAGGCAAAAGCCCCAAGCTTCATGCAGATCTCCCTGTCAGCCTCTGACCCATGGCCTGTTAGAATGATGACTTCGATTTCAGGCCTGGATGCTTTGACTTTTTTAAGCACTTCAATACCGTCGATACCCGGCATTTTCAAATCCAGAATCATCACATCCGGTTCATCCGCTTCCACAAGATTTAAGGCGGATTCACCGTCATAGGCAATGGCAGACCCCACGTCACGCATCTGCAGTCTTTCGGAAAGGGTCTGTACAAATTCACGTTCATCATCCACTAAAAGCACTTTTGACGGTACCTGGAAATCGAACCTGCGATAGATATCTGTCTGGTAAAACCCCTTGCCGATCCGGGTTTCAACGGACGATACCCCTTCAACTTGTTGTACTATACTTTTGAGCTCTTCTTCAAGTTTTCCCAAAAGAAGAACATTGGTATTGATGGTCAAGGTAACCAGCCCGTCCCGGGCACTGACACTGATCGCATGGCCTTCTTTGGACAATGCCACTTCCACCCGGGCTGCCAGGGCAAAATCATCAGCTGCCTTTCTTGATGCCTTGGTGGGCTGAATCACTTCATTTTTCAAATTTTCAAGAATCAGGGAAACCGCTTCATCTTTGGTCATCTTGTCCGTGGGCAGAATCATGTCGTAAAGGGAAGCGTCCCAGGGATCGATAATCTTATAAAGCGTATTCGTCCATGCACTGTAAGATTCGTCATTTTTTGATACCAGACTGAGAGCATTTTTTTCATTTAAGTTCTGCGCTTTCATGGCCTGTTCAATTCGGACTGTCTTGTCTGCAATCAGGCATATTCTTAACACATGGCTGATGGATGCAGGGATCAAAAGGCTTGTAAATCCGTCAATCACCAAATTATCCTGGGACATGCTCTCTGCGACGGCAAGTCGCAGGTAAGCAATGGCGCGCTCTTTTTCGTGGGTGAATTTATTGAATACCGATGTTTTTTCAAGAAAAGACCTGGCAATTTTCTTTTCGGACATTCCGGACAGCCGGCCGGCTGAGGCCACCAGATCATTGTCTGACAGCAGTTTAAATCCGCTTTGATCAATAACATCTGAAATAATTGACGCTTTGCCGCAATATGAACCGCTGAAAAATGTCAGTATGGACATGGGATGTCTCCTTTATTTAATTGATTGGGTTCCCAGGAGGTTTATGAGTAATGGACACTGATCTTCCGTGGTATTAACATGGGTCTGTTCATGGACGCTTGACAGTGCTTTTTCCATGGTGGGGTAAATGTTGTGAACCCCGATCTCTTCAAGCAAATGCGTACGTGCAAGTACCTTGTAAACCGCATCATTGACCCCGCTTAACGACACGCCGTATCCGGCACTTCTCAAACGCTGAATAACAAGGGCCAGCGTCTCCTGGCCGGAGGCATCTATATCATTGATACCGTTGCAGGCGATAATAAAGTGTCTGAGATCAGATTCCTTCTGGATCCGTTCATTGATTTCATCTTCAAGGTAGCTGGCATTGGCAAAAAACAGCGGGCCTTCAAAACGGATCAGTTGAATGTGACAACAGGTGGCAAGTTCATGTACATACGAATCTTTCAGTGCCTGATCTTTGCCTCTTGAAAGAATGCTGATTTTGGGGCGCATGCTTTTATACAGGAATACGGCCAAAGAGAGGCCGACACCAGTATAAATACCGCTTTCAAGGTGAGGTGCCACAGCCAGGGTGACAACAAAGGTAATCACGGAAATCAGGCCGTCATACCACTGTGCGTGCCAGGCATGAACAAAACCTGAAACGTTTACAAGCCCGATAACCGCCATCATGATAACCGAAGCAAGGACTGCCTGGGGCAGATGGTAAAGCAACGGTGTAAAAAACAGCAGGGCGATAATGACCATAAGACTTGTGATGACACTGGAAATACCGGAAACGGCGCCGGACTGGAGATTAACGGCACTTCTGGAAAAAGAACCGGATACCGGATAACTTTTGCCGAAAGAGCCCAGGATATTGGAAAGACCCTGCCCGATGAGTTCCTGGTTGGGATCAAGCCTTTGTCCGGTTTTGGCTGCCATGGCCTTGGCAATGGCAATGGCTTCCATGAAACCGAGCAGGGAGATGATAACGGCATAGGGCAAAAGCTGCAGGAACATGGACGCATTGAGTTTCGGGATGCCGATTTTAGGCAGCCCCTTTGGGATTTCACCCACTACGGCGCCACCACCGGTCAACACCAGGGATTCTGTTTTAAGCGCTTTATTGCCCATCTTGATACGGTATACCCTGTCATCTACCCTGGGATCCGGCACTTGGCCGTCTTTGGGGTAAAACACAACGCCTTTATTTGCATCCTCAACAGCGCTGAACTTCATCTCCCGAAGCCGGGTACGAATTTGAGACGCCAGGCTTTTGGCCGTATCTATTTTAGTTGTAAATACCCTGGACTGGTATTCCAGATCCAGCCGGTCAAGGGGGGAGGCGTCGTGGCTGTTTTTTATTTTGGACGAAAGCGTTGTCCGTTCAACACTCAAAGTGTCAATGGCTTCAACAGTTTGGTTAAACGATACAATATCGTGTTGAACCTGCTCATCCATGATCTGGTTAATTGCCACGGTTTCATTATGCTGGAACCCGATAGCCCAGGAAATGATGGTGGTGACGGCAACCGCCACAAGCACATAAGGGATTCTTGGATTCAGCCGTTTTAACCCCACCATGATGGCAATGGATAAAAGCCCCATGGCAAGGGTGGGCAGATGGGTATAATGAAAGGCACTTTCAATCACCCGTATAATGGTTTCATAGTGGTGACGCGCCTTGTCCACATATACGCCGAACAGTTTGGACAGCTGGGAGGTGGCAATGATAATTGCGGCAGCGTTGGTAAAACCGTTAACAACAGGATGGGACAGGAAATTAACAATAAGACCCAGGCGCAGAATCCCAAGCAGCAGCTGGAATACGCCAACTGTTAACGCCAGGATAATTGCATAGGCAATAAATGCTTCACTTCCGGCTGATGCCAGAGGTTCAAGACTTGCTGCGGTCATCAAAGAGACCACGGCCACGGGGCCGGTTGCCAGCTGGCGGCTGGATCCGAACAAAGAAGCGATCATGGGGGGCAGAAATGCCGCATAAAGGCCGTAGTAGGCCGGCAGACCCGCCAGCTGGGCATAGGCCATGGACTGCGGAATAAGCACCAGGGCAACAGTGAGCCCGGCCACAAAATCAATTCTGAATTTGGCCAGGGAGTAATCTTTGAACCACTCTATGAACGGCAGTATTTTGGTTAACATGTCGAACACCTTTCTAAATTGATTGTCTAAGTCTTTAGCATGCGCCTGCAGGAGGTTACCAGTTCATTGAACAGTGCATTGGCATTATACAGATTGTACGTTTTAAACCGGACCACCCCGTCCACCATGGAAAAGATAATCAAAGCGGTTTTGCGGGCAGGCAAAGGATCAATGGAGCCATCCCTTATCCCCATTTCGATACCGTCTTCATAGATGGAAACAAGACAGTCGTAAATGGCTTCCAGATAATTTCGGCATTGGGGTACTGCCTCTGCCATCTGGTAGGGGTAGTACCTGTGCAAAAGAAGAAACTGGTTCTCCATCTTGCCGGCCAGGTATAAATGGAAGGATACCGCACGTTCAATCATGCCCATGCCGCTGTCAAAATGCTGATTTTCCATATAGGCGTCAAATTCCTCCAGGATCATTTTTTTGGTCATCTCAAGAACCGCTAAAAACAATTTATCCTTGGTCTTGAAATGATAAAAAATGGTTCCTTCCGCCACATTGATCATTTTTGCCAGATCAGCGGTGGAGGTCTCTTTGAATCCGTTTTTGGAAAACAGCACAGTGGCTGCCTGCAGTATGGCATCTTTTTTGGACATAACACCTCTAAAATCTTGAGTGACTACTCATTTTGTTTGAGTGTATACTCAGTAAATTTTGCCGTGTCAAATGGTTTTTAACAGGGTTCTGATTTTTTTTTAAAGGCTTTATTGATATGCAACGCCCTGAAACATCAGTAAATTATGCATCCACTTACTGAAATTATCTTAAAATTCAGGCGTTTCAATGTGTAATGATGGTGTTGCAAAGTGCAATAAACAAAAATGAAATTCTTTATGTTATGGCATGAATTTTTTCTTAAAAATGAATATTGAGCTAAAAACAAAACCCATATGGACGCAAAAAACGGACGTAAATTAAAAAGGACTTTTAAAAATCCATGTTTACAAAGGGGCTAAAAGCCAATTATAATTTACGGTCAATTTTCTGAGATGGACTTAAGAAAGAAAAGGAAAACAAAAATGAAAGGCTTTAAATTTGCCGGAATCTGTGCCGGAATTAAAAAAAATAGATCCCTGGATCTTGGCCTGATCTATTCGGAAAAACCTGCTTGTGCAGCAGCATTGTTTACACAAAACCAGGTGGTTGCAGCCCCTGTTATTCTTGGCAGGAAAACCATGGAAAAGGGCATGCTCCAGGCAATACTGGTCAATTCAGGGAATGCCAACTGTTTTACCGGTGCACAGGGAATAGCCCATGCAGAACAATGCGTTGAACTTGTGGCCAAAGCCCTCAACATTGACCCTGAACATGTATTGGTCTCTTCCACCGGGGTGATCGGTGCGCCCTTGCCTATGGATAAAATTGAAGCAAAAATTCCACTAGCTGTGAGAAGTCTTGACTCTTGTACAATTGCAGATTTTGCCGGCGCTATCCTCACCACAGATACCTGCACCAAAATGGTGTCCCGCAATGGGACAATTAATACATCCGGCAATACATCCGGGGAGGAAAAAAGCTTTACAATTATGGGAGTTGCCAAAGGTTCAGGTATGATTCGGCCGGATATGGCCACCATGCTTTCCTATATATTTACTGATGCTGATGTTTCAAGCAGCCTGCTCAAACAGGCACTGACCCATGCCGCGTCCCGTTCCTTTAACAGGATTACGGTTGACGGTGATACCAGCACCAACGATACCCTTGTCTGTATGGCCAGCGGGGCAGGGCAGGCAGTGATCGACAATGATGAATCCCTTGGGGTATTCCAGGCGGCTTTAGATGAGGTCTGCTATGAGCTTGCTAAAAAGATTGTCAAAGACGGGGAGGGTGCCACAAAGGTTGCCTCCATCACGGTCAAAGGCGCACTGAGTCGGCAGGATGCCTTTAAAGCTGCCGAAGCCATTGCCCATTCCCCCCTTGTGAAAACCGCCATTTACGGCCAGGACCCCAACTGGGGCCGGATCACTGCGGCGGCCGGCAGATCCGGGGCCACGGTGGACCAGAATAAAATGGATTTGTATTTTGATGATGTCCTGCTGGTTCAAAACGGGCAGTGGCAGGGTAAAGCATCGGAAGAAAAAGCTGCGGACATTATGAAGAAGGCTGAAATCAGCATTGTCCTGGATCTCAATCTCGGAGACGGCCAGGATCAGTTCCTGTTCTGCGACTTCAGTGAAAACTATGTCAAAATCAACGCCCTCTACAGATCCTGAAACAGCCCAAGGTATCCGGCTGCAGAAAATTTTAGCCCATTGCGGGCTTTGTTCGCGCAGAAAGGCCGAGACCCTTATCCTTGACGGCAGGGTATCCGTGAATGGAATTGCTGTAAAAGCACTGGGTACCCGGGCAGATCCGGCAAAGGATAAGATCTGTCTTGACGGTAAACCGGTACACTATAAGTCGGACAAAAACCGCGAATATACCTATCTTGCCGTAAACAAACCCAAAGGGGTGATCACAACCTGCGCCCAGAAAAATGCAAAAGTTATCCTGGACCTTGTGCCGGTAAAAAAAAGAGTCTATCCCGTGGGGCGGCTGGATAAGGATTCAGTGGGGCTTGTTTTGCTGACCGATGACGGTGACTTGCATAACCGGTTATCCCATCCCTCCCATGACCACGAGAAAGAATATCTGGTGTTTACGGTACAACCTGTCAGTGACCAGGATCTTTCTGCCATGGCCCAAGGCATGGTGATAGACGGAAAAAAAACCCGGCAGGCCAGGGTCCACAGGGTTTCTGAAAACGGATTTAAAATTGTTTTAAAACAGGGGTTAAACCGCCAGATTCGGAAAATGGTGGGCAAAACCGGCAATCAGGTGGCCATGCTCAAACGGATCCGCATGGCCAATATCCGCCTTGGCAGTCTGCCCCCCGGCAAATGGCGATATCTCACCGATAAAGAGGTGAAAAAACTAAGACAGTGATTGAATACCAACACTTTTTCTGATTTTATCCAGGAAGGGCACGGAATATTCCCTGGCCCGCACCGCCCCTTTTTTCAAAATATCTTCAATATCTTTGGGGTTGGCCATCAGCTCTTCGTAGCGCTGCCTGGGTTCCTTTAAAATATCATTGATGTATTCAAACAATTCCTGTTTCATGGCCCCCCAGGCAATACCCTCCCTGTACCGCCGGGCCAGGTCTTTGGTCTGTTCCTGTGTGGCAAATGCCCGGTAAATTGAAAACAGGGTGCAGGTATCAGGATCTTTGGGTTCATCGGGCCCCAGAGAATTGGTCTGGATCTTCATGATCATTTTGCGCAGCCGTTTTTCCGTATCAAACAGCGGAATAAAATTGTTGTAGCTTTTGCTCATTTTGCGCCCGTCAAGACCACAGAGCACGGCTGCGGTTTCATCCACAACCACCTCGGGCAGCACAAACAACTCCTTGTACATATGATTGAATCTTGCGGCAATATCCCTTGTCATTTCAAGGTGCTGAATCTGATCCTTGCCCACGGGCACCTTGGCGGCATTGAACATGAGAATGTCTGCTGCCATGAGAATGGGATAGGAAAAAAGGCCCATGGTGATCCCCTGGTCCGGATCTTTTCTCTCCTGTTCCTCGTTTTCCTGGACAGCCGCCTTGTATGCATGGGCACGGTTCATCAGCCCCTTAGCCGTCAGACAGGTCAAAATCCAGGTCAGTTCCGGAATTTCAGGAATATCAGACTGCCGGTAAAATACACAATTATTGTAATCCAATCCTAGGGCGATCCAGGCCGCTGCAATTTCAAGGGTGGATGCTTTTCGTTTTTTAGGATCATGATTTTTTATCAGGGAATGGTAATCTGCCAGAAAATAATAGGATGTCAGGTCCGGATTTTTGCTGGATTCAACAGCCGGACGGATGGCCCCCACATAATTGCCAAGGTGAGGCGTACCCGAGGTGGTGATGCCTGTTAAAAAGTCTGCGTTTTTCATTTATATTCCTAAATTAATTTAGTGTTATGCAAGAAAAGGGAAGTACCAGAATCCATACTTATTTTCAAGCACGACATTGATCAGATCAGCTTGTTTTCAAAGGCGTAATGTTTTGCAAATTCAATTTCTTCTTCCATGGTATTCAATTTACCATCCAGCTTTTCATCAATAATTTTATTGAGAATCGTGCTGTAAACCGGTCCCGGCTTTATACCCACGGATTTAAGATCTTTTCCTCCCATCAGCGGTTTAATCTTTCGCTGGTGTGTATAAAAATGTGAGATGGCTTTGCGCACCGATTCATTCTTCGTCAATGCCAGCATGAACAAAATGCATTCGGTTTTAAAATGGATCAGCCACCGGTACATCTGCTGATTGGAGACCGGGAAGCTTTTTTCAATAAGCCGGATTCTTTTTGCGGCCTTGATGCGCTGCTCAAGCAGCAACTCCCTTTCCTTTATGGGGAACTTCAACCTGTCCGCGATCTGGGTGCTCACTGTGGCGGCGTACCCGTGAAGCCAGGCCATGAAATAAACCGTCCACCTTGGATAAGCATCATCTGCGTACAAAAGATCATGCCATGCCAGGGTTTTACCCACGGATTCAAACAAGGCACGGGTGGTATCGGTTAATTTCAAATCATGATGAATCACCTTGTCTAAGCCGTAATCAGCCATGGTCTGCACTGCAGGAAAAGGATCGTCTTCTCCGAAAATCTGTTTGAGTTCCGAAAGCACCCGCAGTCCGCTTAAATGTTTGACTGCACCGACATTTATTGCGTTTCCGATAAGATTTGAGGTGACTTTTCCAATCCTGAACCCAAACCTGTTGGAGAATTTGATGGCTCTGAAAATCCGGGTGGGGTCTTCAATAAAGCTTAGGTTATGGATAATCCGGACAATTTTGTCCTTAACATCCCTGACACCGCCAAAATAGTCAATGAGCGTGCCAAAGGTTTCCGCGTTCAGGGAAATGGCCAGGGTATTGATGGTAAAATCCCTTCTGGCAAGATCCATCTTGATGGAGGAGTTCTCCACAACAGGCAGTGCTGCAGGTGTTGCATAATATTCGAGCCGGGCAGAGGCCACGTCAATCTTATACCCGTCCTCAAAAATGATCACTGCTGTGTTAAATTTACGGTGATGATGCAATCTGCAATGATGCATTGAGGCAAAATAACTGGCAAAGGCGATGCCGTCTCCCTCCACCACCACATCCACATCTTCAATGGGCCGTTCCAGCATCAGGTCCCGGACAAAACCACCCACCACAAAGACCTCCACACCCAGGGTGTCCCCGGCATTGCCAATGTCGGAAAGCAGCGTGCGTAAACGCCGGTTCAAATGATTGTTCAGACGATTCCCCACGTATCTTGTCCGGGGTTTCAGACCGGAAATATCTCTTTTCTCACTTAGGACAACCTCCCGGTTATGTTCCACCAGAAAATTTAAAAGGTCGGTGCGGGTGATAACGCCGACAATGCCCTGATTCTCCATGACCGGAACGACCCGCTGCTTTAAATCAATAATTTTTTGTTCTATTTCAGCCAGGTCACAGGACAGACCGACACTTTGGGCACCAGGTTCAATATAATCGACAACAGGCTGATTCCCAAGCTTATGATGCAGTATTTTTTCGGCCACATGGTGGGTAATACACCCTAAGTATTCAAGTGTTTGTGAATCAAGGACAAGCAGGGTGTTGATATTGTACCGGATCATTTTTTGCGCTGCTTCCAGACACGATTTATCAGCGGTAATGGTGATGGCCGGACTGGACATTAATTTTTTTGCCACACACACCTGCCTGATCTGCTGTTCGATAAGTTCCATCAAACGCATTTCAACCTGGGGAAGTGTCTGGTTTGCCACATTGGCAGATGCCGCATAAAAATGGCCTCCCCCGCCAAGGGCGCCCAGTATTTTACCTACATCCACTTCAGGAAGACGATTTCTGGCAATGATATGCACCTTGGACCCCATGAGCACCAGGGCAAAAAAACAGTCCAGATTTTCCATTCGGACAATTTTTTGTACAATGGAGGCAAGATCCAGAATGTAGTGGGAGGCTGCAATGGCGGATAGATGGATCTGGATGCCATTGACGGCAACGGTTTTCATTTCATTGATCAATTCATTGAGCCAGGTGACCTGTTCGGTTTTCATTTCCTTGACCACAAGGCTTGAAATGGTGGAAAGGCATGCCCCGCAGGAGACCAGAAAGCCTGCCTGTTCAAAATCCGCCGGGGTTGTGGAATCATAGGTAAAGCTGCCGGTATCCTCGTAAATCCCAAGCGCCATCACCGTGGCCTCATCACTGCTGATGCTGATCTTTTTTTCACGCAGAAGTTCACACATGATGGTGGTGGTGGCGCCATAGGGCTTTGACAGGTCATAAGTCCCTTTGATTTCGCCGGGCAAAGGTGGATGGTGATCGTAAATGTCAATGATAAGATCCTGTTTTTCCAGGAGCGGTTCAACACCGGACAGGCGGCTTTTCTGCCGGGTATCCACAATAACCAGCCGCTGGGTCCCGGAGAAGTCAATTGTATTAGGATCTGCCATATTAAACAGATATCCCATGGAGTGAATGAAAAAATCCCTTAGATTCTTTTCCTGGGACCCGGGGAAAATAATGACGCTTTCCGGGTACAGTTTTTGTGCGGCAAGCATGGCGCCAATGGCATCAAAATCAGAATTTACATGGCTGGTTATGACCGTTTTGGGGGAATTTGCCTGTTTTTTTCGGGGCACCGGATAACTCCTGTTGAAATGCATTTTGCAAATTTATATAGTATATCTATATTGAATTTACAATGTTCAGACAATCCCTGGGGTTGACATCGCAAAAAAAATCAACACTGGACACAATTTTGCATATATACTTTTAAAAACAGTTAAGGTGCATGAACGGAAAGAAGGAATGATCATGGCAGTCATTTACGAATGGAAGGGAAAGAATCCCAAAGGCAGAAAAATCAAAGGGGAGATGGAAGCTGAGACGCCGGAACAGGTCAGAACCAGCCTGGAACGTCGCAAAATTACCCCGACAAGGGTCAGAAAAAAGCCAAAAGATATATTTGAAAATATCTCCTTTCTTGCGCCTAAAGTAAAAGAGCGCGACGTCATCATTTTCGCGCGACAGTTTTCCACCATGATCGATGCGGGCCTGCCGCTTCTGCAATGCTTGCATATTTTGTATTCCCAGCAGGAAAATCCAACATTTAAAAAGCAGCTTAAGCAGATTAAAGAGTCTGTTGAGAGCGGAGAGACCTTTGCGGATGCACTGAAAAAACATCCAAAAACCTTTAACGAACTTTTTGTTAACATGGTTTCCGCCGGGGAGGCCGGCGGTATTCTTGATGTCATTTTACAGCGTTTGTCAGCCTATGCCGAAAAAATGGCAAAACTCAAAAAGCAGGTCAAGGGGGCCATGACTTATCCGGGCATTACCCTGGGTGTGGCCGTTATTGTGGTGGGCGTTATCCTTGTCTTTGTTATACCGGTATTTGAAAAAATGTTTACCGACATGGGCTCGGCTCTGCCCATCCCCACCCAGATGGTTGTGAGGCTGAGCAATTTTGTAGTGGGGCATATAGGATGGATGATCCTGGGATTGATTGGCGCTGTTTTTCTTTTCAGGCAAACGTATAAATCAAAAAAGGGCCGAATTTTTCTTGATGACATGTTTTTACGTCTGCCTGTCGTCGGCATTTTGATCCGAAAGGTGGCCGTGGCAAAATTTACCCGCACCACAGCCACCATGATTTCATCCGGGGTATCTATTCTTGAGGCCCTGGACATTGTGGGCAAAACCGCCGGCAATAAAATCGTTGAATTTGCCATATCGGACGTCAAGGTCGGCATTGCCGAAGGTCGGTCCATGGCGGATCCTTTGCTGGAGAGCGGGGTGTTTCCATCCATGGTCTGCTCAATGATCGCAGTGGGTGAATCCACAGGTGCTTTGGATGTAATGATGAACAAAATAGCAGATTTTTATGATGATGAAGTGGACCAGGCCGTTAAAAATCTGACGGACATGATCGAGCCTTTCATGCTTGTATTTTTAGGTGTCGTGGTCGGCGGTCTTGTTATTGCCATGTACCTGCCGATTTTCACAATGGCCAGCGCAATTGGATAGCCCGGATTTTTTATTGCGACGGACCCGGGAACTGTTTGTTCAGATCAAGTGGGTTGTCCTTGCAAGAGCTGTATTTGCTCTGATACTGATATTTTCCACCCTTTTTTTTTCCGATACGCACTTGTCCGGACAAAGGGATCAATCTTTTCTGTCCCTTTACAAAATTTCCGGCACTATTCTTGGTCTGTCTTTGGTTTATTTTGCCTGGCTTTGCAAAAAAAAATATCTCTATGCCCTTGCCTATACCCAGATAATTATTGATACTTTTATCGTTACAGCCATTGTTTTTGTCACCGGGGGCTTTCACAGTATTTTCACATTCTTATATCTTTTGATTGTCATCTATGCCGCCATGCTGCTGCTTGCCCGGGGCAGTTTTTCAGTGGCTTTGGCATCAAGTATTCAATATGGTTTTCTCATTGAGCTTGAGTATCTTAAAATTATTGCCCCGCTGTCGGAAAATCAGGCCCTTGCTCTGGTCGTGGACCAACCCCATATTCTGTACCGGATTGTTATTATTATTTCAGCCTGTTTTGCCACGGCAGCCTTAAGCGGCATTCTTGCCCTGCAGCTTATAACAGCCAGAAAAGACCTTAAAATTGCCCAGGAACATTTAAAGCGCGTGGAAAAAATGGCGGCTGTGGATGAACTCGTGTCAGGCATTGCCCATGAGATTAAAAACCCTTTGGCATCTTTGTCAGGCTCCATACAGATGCTAAGGGATGAAATTACCCTAACAAGGGAAAATGATAAACTGATGCAGATCATTTTAAGGGAAACAGATCGCCTCAAACAGATCGTGACCGATATTCGGCTGATTTCAAAACCCGGCCGAACCAACGCGGAATTGATGAACCTGGCCAATGCAATTGATGATGTAAAAACCCTGTTTGACAATACACCGGACTGGGATGCCAGAATCACTATTGTTACCCGGCTTGAAAAGGATTTGCATGTGTACATGGATGCGGTTCACCTACAGCAGATTTTATGGAATCTGATTAAAAATGCAGCTGAATCCATTGAAGGGAAGGGGAAAATTACAATATCCTTGAATTGCCCTAGACAAAAAAGCATTTACCTGACGATTCAGGATACAGGCCGAGGCATTGATCAAAAAAATGCCACGCATATTTTTGATCCGTTCTTTACCACTAAAAGTGATGGGACAGGACTTGGACTTTCAATTATCCACAGGGTCGTTGATACCTATGACGGCATGATTGATTTTGAATCCATTCCCGGGAAAGGCACGGTTTTCACACTGATTTTTCAAAATCCCCATTTCAAGGAACAAGGCTGATACTCAAAATATAAATCGGCCCGGCGCCGTCATTGACAAGGCTATACAAAAAGGCTATTTTATCATGTTTTATTCACGGGCTTACCGTGCCTTAAAATTTTAAATCAAACCGAAGTGGCCGTTTTTATAACTAAATCAGGGTCCTAAATATAAACGAAAGCAGCTATTTTTATGGATAAGAAAACAAGCAAACTTCTTGATCTTCGCAAAGAAAAGATAAACGAGCTAAAGACCGAAGGCATCAGCCTGTACCCCAATGATTTCAAACCCGGTCACAGGGTTCATGAAGTAAAAAATATCATAGAGAAAAATGCCGATACACTGGGCGAAAACGGAACCCAATTCCGCCTGGCCGGCCGTATGATGGCCATTAATAAAATGGGGAAATCTTCATTTGTCAGATTCCAGGATGGCGGTGAGCAGATGCAGGTATATATCCAGAAAAACAAGGTGGGAGATGATGTCTATGCCTTGTTTAAAAAACTGGATATTGGAGATTTCATTGGTGTCGAAGGCCCTTTGTTCCAGACGAGAACCGGGGAATGGACCCTGCTTGCCGAAAATTTTAAGCTTTTATCCAAGTCTGTAAGGCCGCTGCCTGAAAAATTTCACGGCATCAAGGACCCTGAAAAAAGATACCGCCAGCGCTACCTTGATCTGATCATGAATGAAAACACCCGGCAGATTTTTAAAAAACGAAGTGCCATTGTGGCTGTCATGAGACGTTTTTTTGATGAAAACGGATTCATGGAGGTGGAAACACCCATGATGCAGACGCTGCCCGGAGGTGCCGAAGCCACACCTTTTAAAACCTGGCACAATGCCTTGGGTATGGAACTGTACCTGCGTATCGCACCGGAACTGTATCTCAAACGACTGGTGGTGGGCGGATTTGAAAAGGTGTTTGAAATCAACCGGAATTTCAGGAACGAAGGGGTCTCCACCCGGCATAATCCGGAGTTCACCATGGTTGAGTTTTACCAGGCCTATGCCACCTATGACGATCTGATGAATCTGACCGAAGAGATGTTTTACACCATTGTTACCCAGATTGCCGGAGACAGCCGCATTGAATACCAGGGTCAGACCATTGATTTTGCGAAGGGATGGAAACGCATCTCCATGATAGACTCCTTATCAGAAATCGGAGGGCTTGATCCGGCCGTTGTCAATGACACCCAGGCATTGCTTTTGCACGCTGAAAAGGAAAATATTCAAATTGCCAAAAAGGACCGGCACGGCAAAGTGCTGACCAAGCTTTTTGATGCCCTTGTGGAGCCTAAGCTTATCCAGCCCACGTTTATTACCGGATATCCCGTGGAAGTGTCCCCCCTGTCCAGGAAAAGCGAATCAGATCCGGAACTTACGGACCGGTTTGAATTGTTCATTGCCGGAAGGGAGATTGCCAACGGATTTTCCGAAATCAATGACCCTGAAGACCAGTATAACCGTTTTCTCATGCAGGTGCGTCAGCGTGATGAGGGCAATGATGAAGCCCATATCATGGATACAGAGTATGTCGAGGCTTTGGAATATGGGATGCCGCCCACGGCAGGGGAGGGGATCGGCATTGACCGTCTTGTCATGCTGCTGACAGATGCCGCCTCCATACGCGAGGTGATTCTTTTTCCACATATGAAAAATGCATAAAAGGTCTCTGTGGGGGCGGAACTTTTCATAGCCGGAAAATATCTGCGGGCCAAACGCAAGGAGGGATTTATCTCTTTGATCACGCTTTTGTCCGTGGCCGGCGTTATTCTCGGTGTCATGGCACTGGTGGTGGTCATTGCCGTCATGAGCGGATCGGAAACAGAATTTAGAAACCGAATTCTTGGACTGGAACCCCATATTCTGGCCATGAATTATTCAGGCTACTTTATCCCTGATCCGGCCATGGAAGATAAGATCAGGCAGACCCCCGGGGTCACAGCCGTATCTCCCATCTTATTCGGTCAGGCCATGATACGCACGCCCAATTCTTTTTCCGGTATTATTATCCGGGGGATTGAACCGGAAAAAGGGGCCGCACTGATTAAAGGATACACGCCCGAGGACCTTGAAGACGCGTTGAACGCAACGACGGTCACACAAGGTCTTCCCGGTATCATTCTCGGCCAGTCCCTGGCCCATGCCGTCAGGGTAGTTAAAGGCGACCGTGTGATCCTTATGTCAGCGTCGGGCATTATTTCCCCCATGGGTCAGATTCCGTCCATGAAGCAGTTTGTAGTCGCCGGCACCTTTAAATCCGGCATGTCGGAATATGATTCCAGCCTGGCCTACGCCCGGCTGGATCAGGTCCAGGCACTGGTATCAGCCAAAGGCAAAATTTCGGCGTTCGGTATCTGGACAGATCAGATATTCAAAGTCAAAATCCTAAGCCAAAAAAGGCTTGGATTCATTAAATATCCGTATTACCTGCGTAACTGGATGGATATCAACCACAGCCTTTTTTCAGCACTTAAACTTGAAAAAACCGCCATGTTTGTCATTTTAACGCTGATTATCCTTGTGGCTGCATTTAATATTGCATCGGCACTGATCATGATGGTTATGGAAAAAACCCGTGATATTGCCGTATTAAAAGCAATGGGCGCCACAAATTCCTTGATCCGCCGTATCTTCATAATAAAAGGCATGATCATCGGCATAGTCGGTACGGGTATCGGAACAACGCTTGGGGTCGTGATCTGTTACATCCTTAAACGATACGAGTTTATCAAACTGCCCGAGGCATACCCTTTTTCCACCCTTCCGGTTCAACTTGAATATTCGGATGTTATTTTAACCGCTGTATCCGCCTTGGTAATCTGTTTTCTGTCCACCCTGTATCCGTCGTATAAGGCGTCAAAAATGAATCCGGTGGAGGCCATAAGATATGGATGACACGCCGCTGATTCAACTGAACGGGATTTCACGGTCTTTTGTATCCAAAACAGCTAGACTGGACATTCTGCACAAGGCGGATCTATCCATACAACAGGGCGAGACCATTGCCATTGTGGGGGCCTCAGGTATTGGGAAATCCACCCTGCTTCACATCATCGGCACCCTTGACAAGCCGGATGAGGGAAGCCAGTTCTTCAGCGGTGAAGATATCCTGGGGTACAATGATGAAAAGCTTGCCGCCTTTAGAAACAAAAATATTGGTTTTGTTTTTCAATTTCACTATTTGCTCCAGGGCTTTACAGCCGTTGAAAATGTAATGCTGCCTGGGCTGATCTGTGGTAAATCAAAAAAAACTATTGAAAAACATGCAGCAAATATGCTTGAAAGGGTAGAACTGGGTAGCCGAATCGAATACAGGGTGGAAGACCTGTCCGGCGGCGAGCAGCAGCGGGTAGCCATTGCAAGGGCGCTCGTTATGGCACCGGCCCTGCTGCTGGCTGATGAGCCCACCGGCAATCTGGATCAAAAGAGCAGCAGTGCGGTTCACCAACTCTTGAAGGAACTTAACCAGGAAATGGGGATGACCATTATCGTGGTCACCCACAATTCAGATCTGGCCGGTTTAATGGACAGAAGACTTACGTTGAAAGACGGGGAAATCGTACCGGTATAAAAATAATGTTTTGCTAAATCAATTGGTTAGGATAGGATGGATTATGAAAAATATTAAGTTCAGTGTATTTCTTGCAGCGGTTTTTTACCTTTTGGGAACAGGCCTTTTGTCTGCCGAGGAGCAGACTGCAGTAGCACTTTTTCCCTTCCATGTCCAGGCAGAGCAGCCCGATCAAAAAGTTGCGCCGGCCCTGTCAAAAATGTTAAAGGAAAAGCTTGAAAAAGACGGCGTAAAAGTAGTGGTTACCGACACCGTTGTCGACACAACTGACTGGGGATACGCCCGATTCCGCCAGGAGGGTATCCGTTTAGGTGTAGACTGGATCATTACCGGCAATATTTTTATAGCCGGGCAGGCTGTGAGCATTGACTCTCAGATGCACAATGTGCATGATAAACAGGCGTTCTTAACCTTTTCTTCACAGTCCCCTAGCATGGCGGAACTGTATGCGACCACGACATCTTTAGGAAAAGATATTATCGGCGAACTGTTTCAGCAGAAAATCATTTCAGCCATTACTATCCAGGGCAATGTGCGTGTTGATGCAGATGCGATACAAAGGGTCATCTCATCCCAAAAAGGCGATCTTTTAAATCCTGCAACTTTAGATAATGATCTAAGCAGCGTGTATAAAATGGGTTATTTTGATGATGTGGTCATCAAAAAGCAGAACATGGATAAAGGGGTTAAGGTCATTTTTGAAGTCCAGGAAAAACCCAGTGTCCGTAATATCCGCTTTGAAAACAATAAGGTTTATGATGAAAAAGAATTGTTTGCGGTTATAGGGACATCAACCGGGTCTATTCTCAATGCCTATAAGTTGAACAATGATGTGGATAAACTCAAACGCCTCTATTATGAAAAAAATTATCATAACTGCCGGATTTCCTATGACGTCAAACCATTAAAAAACCATCAGGCAGATGTTATCTTCAATATTGAAGAGGGTGAAAAAGTTAAAGTTACCAGCATTGAATTTGAGGGCAATAAATATTTTGACGATGATGATATCAAAGATGAGATGCAGACCCGGGAAAAGGGATTCTGGTCATTTATAACATCCTCGGGAGAACTTGACGAAACAGAACTTGACAATGATGTGCTTCGTATAGAAGCCCTTTATAAGAACAACGGCTTTATCAATGTCAAAGTATCTGACCCTGTAGTGAATATGGGAACAGAAGAGATTACCATCCAGTTTAAAATTGATGAGGGAACTCAATATAAAAATGGCGTGGTCAGCATTAAAGGTGATATCCTTACCACCGAAGAAGAACTTTTAGCGCTTCTGGTTTCCCAGAAATCTGAATTGTATAACAGGGAACTTGTCCGCAAGGATATGATGACCCTGAACGATTTCTATGCCAACGAGGGGTATGCCAATGTCAGGGTAATCCCAAGGGTGGATAAGAATGACGCGGAATCAATTGTAAATATAAGCTTTGACATTGATAAAGGCCCGCTGGTCTACTTCAACCGGATCATCATTACCGGCAACGAAAAAACCAGGGACAAAGTTATCAGAAGAGAACTTGCCATTGAAGAGCAGGACCTTTACAGTATGAAAAAAATCCAACGCTCTCACAGAAACCTGGTGTTCAAAGACTATTTCAAGAATATCGATATCAAACCGGTTAAAACCCAAGAAGAAAACAAACGGGACGTCCAGATCACCGTTGAAGAAAAACCCACTGGAAACTTCTCATTTGGCGGCGGTTTCTCCAGTGATGACGGTGCCTTTGGCCAGTTTTCCGTTGAGGAGCGTAACCTTTTTGGCAAAGGGCAGATAGGCAAATTTACTTTTCGAATGTCTGGAAAAAATGTGTTGTATAATATCGGATTCACCGAACCCTGGCTGTTTGACAGACCCATTTCCGCCGGGTTTGATATCTATAAATTTGACAATGAATACGATTATTATGACAAGGACGCCATGGGGCTCACCCTGCGCGGTGCCTCTCGCCGGTTCTGGGATTACACCACCATTGGTTTGAATTACAATATTGAGAAGTTTGATATCGACGATGTGGACTCCGAGCATACATCGGTAACTGAAGGCTCTTATCTAACCTCAAGTATTACGCCGTATATCAGTTATGATTCAAGAAACCATAGTTTTCTGCCCACAACCGGCATGTATCATAAACTGTCCATTGAATATGCAGGCGAATTTCTAGGCGGCGAGATTGATTTTACCAAGTATCTTGTGGAATCAGCCGTATTTTTTCCTTTGTTCTGGAAATTTTCAGCCGGTCTCTATGCCAAGGGGGGATACCTTGATGACCGGACCGATGGAGATCCCGACATAGACTGGGAGCGCTTCTATCTTGGGGGCATCAACTCCATCAGAGGGTTTGACAATACAGACATCAATGGTACCAGAGATGGTTCCCCCATTGAGGTTGGTGGTGAGTCATATTGCCAGTTTAATATTGAAATGATGTTTCCCATTGTAGAGGAACAAGCGGTTTACGGCGTCTTTTTCTATGACAGAGGAGATGTATATAACCACGGTGAAAATATTGACTTTGGCGATCAGTTTTCCAGCTCAGGCTTTGAACTTAGATGGAATTCTCCCATGGGCCCCATCAGACTGGCCTATGGTATTGTTATAGACGGTAAAGATGTTAAGAGTACTGGTGATAGTGAGTTTGACTTTTCAATCGGTGCATTTTTTTAAAAAATTAAAATTTTATCTTTGGAGGCATAAATGAAAAAAAGTAATCTGATTTTGGCAGGTTTGACGGTTGCAGTGATTATTGGAACAATATTCACCTGCAGCGCTTTTGCAGCTGATGCAACTAAAATAGGCATTGTGGATTTTGAAAAAATACTGCAAGAATCCAACGGCGGTAAAGTGATGCAGAAAGACCTTAAGGCAAAACTTGAACAACTCAAATCAAAACTTCAAGCCGAGGAAAAAAAAGTTGAAGACATGTCAGCTGCGTTAGAGCGTGAAGCGCTTGTTCTCAGTGGTGAAAAAAAGCTTGCGCGCCAAAGGGAACTTCGGGACAAAGCGGATAATTTAAAAAAGATGAATGCTGACTATACCCAGGAAATGAAGATTTTCCAAAACAAGCGGATGAATCAGATACAAAAAGATATCTTTGAGATCGCCAACAAGATGGGAAAGGCACAAGGATATATTTTGATTGTTGAAAGAAAAATCGCCGGTGTTATCTATGCTGCAGATAAGGTGGATATCACTGATGAGGTCATCAAAGAGTACAATAAGAAAAAATAATTCATGCTTACAGCAGAACAAATAGCTGCTATGGTCAATGCCCGGATCCATGGGGATCCGGGCACAGCCATTTCCGGCGTATCCTCCTTTGACGATGCAGGGCCCAAGGATCTGACTTTTGCGGTGGATCATTTTTTTTTCTCCCGGCTGGATGAAACAAAGGCAGGCATCGTCCTTGTTCCCAACGGTGCTCCTGCGGTTTCCGGTATAACACTTCTATACAGTGACAATCCGAAACTTGCGTTCTTTAAGGTTGTGGCGCATCTGATGCCTGCAGAGCCGTTGAAAGAATTTATTCACCCTTCGGCTGTTATTGCAGACGACTGTATTATTGGTGAGGGTACACGCATTGAGGCCCATGTCAGCCTGGGGCAGGGCTGTACCATCGGCAGTCATGTCCACATCATGGCCAATACGGTGATCGGAAAGCAATGCCGGATTGGTGATTCCTGCCGGATCAGCCCCAATGTCACCCTGGCAGATAAAACACAGATAGGCAGCCAGTCCATTGTTCATCCAAATTCAGTCATCGGTTCCGACGGTTTTGGATTTGTCCAGGATGGTCACGCCCATGCCAAGCTAATCCATACAGGGTATGTCCATATCGGTGATTGCTGTGAAATCGGTGCCTGCAATACCATTGACAGGGGAACCTTAGGCATAACCCGCATCGGCAACGGTGTTAAAACGGATAATCAGGTCCATATTGCCCACAATGTTAAAATCGGAGATAATACACTGGTGGTGGCCCAGGTGGGTATTGCCGGGAGCACCACCATCGGCACAGACGTCATTATTGCAGGAAAAGCCGGTATTTCCGGCCACCTGAATATAGGGGACGGGGCCATTGTCGGCCCCTATGCCGGCGTCACCGGTAATGTTTCCCCCGGCGATATCGTTTCCGGCATCCCCCACATGCCTCATAAAATCTGGCTGAAAGTATCCCGTATCATACCCCGGCTACCCAGTTTAAGAGCCCGACTGCTTTCCTTTGAAAAACGGATAAAAAAGCTGGAAAACAGCCGGATGGAGCAACCATGATTCAACCGATTCATCCAACGGCAATTATTGATTCATCCGCCAGGATAGATGAAAATGTCACCATTGGCCCTTATACCATTGTCAAAGGCGATGTTACCATTGGATCCGGCACAACCATCGGTCCTTACTGCACCATTGACGACCATGTCACCATCGGTCCGGACTGTAATATTTTTCAGTACGCTTCCATTGGCGGCGCCCCCCAGGATCTTAAATTTCACGGCGAGACCACCTATCTTACCATTGGCAGGGGGTCCATTATCCGCGAATTCGTCACCATTAACAGGGGCACGGGGTTTGGTGGAGGGCTCACTGAAGTGGGTGAAGAAAATTATCTGATGGCCTACACCCATATTGCCCATGACTGCAAAACCGGCAAAGGTGTCATCCTTGCCAATAACTCAACCCTTGCAGGACACATTGAGATCGGGAACCATGCTACCGTAGGGGGCCTTGTGGCCATTCATCAGTTTGTAAAAATCGGAGACTATGCCTATATAGGCGGTAAATCTGCTGTGGTAAAAGACATTCCGCCCTATGTCATTGCTGCAGGTGACAGGGCCACCCTGCATGGACTGAATAATGTGGGGCTCAAGCGTCATAATTTTGACCCTTCCGTCATCCGTCAGTTGAAAAAGGCCTACCGGATATTTTTCCGGATTGGATTAACAGTGGCCCAGGCCGTGGAAAGAACCAAAGCAGAGGTTGAACAACTCCCTGAGATCGTATCGTTTTTAGAATTCATAAAAAATTCCAACCGTGGGGTGACACGTTAATTTCCATGAACGACCCCGAAGGCAATAGTTGTTCTTCCCACATCGGTCTGATTGCCGGCGGCGGCCAATTCCCGCTACTTTTTACCCAGAAGGCACGCGCAAACGGTTATAAAATTATTGGGGCAGGATTCCACAGTGAAACCGACCCCAAACTTGCCGGACTGACCCACCGGTTTGAATGGCTCTATCTTGGCCAGCTCAACAAACTGATCCGCTATTTTAAATCCCATGGCGTAAGCAGGGCCGTGCTCATGGGCTCCATCAGCAAGGCTAATATTTTCAAAGATATAAGACCGGATTTCAAAGCCCTTGCCTTTATCGCTAAAACGGCAGGCACCCACGATGACAATATCCTTTCAGCCTTTGCAGATTTTTTGGAAAAGCAGGGCATTACTTTGGTCCCATCTACCTTTCTGCTGCCGGAGTTAATCAGTCCCAAAGGATGCTGGACAAAACGGAAACCGGACAGGGCGGAAAAAAAAGATATCCGGCAGGGATGGAAACTTGCCAAAGCCGTAGGCCTTCTTGATATCGGCCAGTGCCTTGTTATTTCCAACGGGACGGTCCTTGCCGTGGAAGCCATTGACGGCACGGACGCCACCATAGAACGGGGAGGGCGGCTGAGCCGGGGCAATGGGGCCACTATTGTAAAATTATCCAAACCCCACCAGGACTTACGCTTTGATCTGCCTTCATCCGGGTGCACCACCATTGAAACCATGCATCGATCAGGCGTCAATGTGCTTGTGCTTGAAGCTGAAAAGTCAATTTCATTTGACCGTGAAAAAATGATTGCCCTTGCAGACAAATACAATATCTGCATAACCGCTGTGACCGAGGATGAAATAAATGAATAAACCTACCCGGCATATCATGATCCTTGCCGGTGAACCGTCAGGCGATTTCCACGGGGCAGCCCTGGTGTGGTCATTAAAACAGCTTTCTCCCGGCATCCGGATCACGGGGATCGGCGGTAAAACCATGGCAGGGCAGGGGGCAGACATTTTCTTTCCCATTGACAAGCTGTCAGCCATGGGGCTTGTTCAAGTGATCAAGCAGTTCGGCGCCATTAAACAGGCTTTTTGCCTTGTTAAGCGACGAGTAAAAACAGATCCCCCTGATGCGGTTGTGCTCATTGACTATCCGGGCTTTAATCTGAAAATTGCTAAATTTATCAAACAACATTATGATATTCCTGTCTGTTATTATATTGCACCAAAGGTCTGGGCCTGGAATTTCAGACGTCTGGATACCATTGCAAAAGTCACGGACCATGTGGCCCTGATTTTTCCCTTTGAAATTCCCATTTATAAAGCCAAAAAAATTTTTTTCACCTATGTGGGAAACCCCCTGGTGGATGAATACCCGCAACGCCTGGCAGTTCCAGGCGAAGACAATAAAAAAGGCCTGTCAGATGATCTGGTTATCGGCATGCTTCCCGGTTCACGATCCGCTGAAATTGACAAACTGCTTCCTGTCATGCTGGATACAGCCGGCCTGGTTGCAAAAAAATGTCCCAATTTAAGATTTCTTATTTCATCCGGCATTAAACAGCATGAAAAGCGCATTGAACATATTGTTTTTCACCACCCAAACTGCAATTTATGCCGAATTGTAACAGGACGGCCAAAACAGATTTTTGACCGGGCAGACCTTCTGATTGCAGCATCGGGAACCGTCACCTTGGAAGCGGCTTTAAATCTTGTGCCCACTATAATTATATATAAAATGTCCGTTGTGGCATACCTGATTGCAAAGCTGCTTGTGAAAACTGAATATATCGGGCTTGCCAATCTGATTGTCGGCCGCCAGGTGATGCCGGAGCTGATCCAGGACGATGCCAATGCCGGAACCATCAGTGAAACTGTATTATCTATGATACCCGAACTTGAGAATCATAAGCAACAACTTCATCAGGTCCGCAGGCGGTTAGGCCTGCCGGGCGCCGCGAAACGCACGGCGGCCATTATACTTAATTTGATTCACAAACATTAGGAAATATTGTCGTTTATGAGTTTCGAACTGATCCTGTTATGTGTCTGCCTTCTTCTGTCAGGGTTTTTTTCAATGTCTGAAACTGCGCTTTTTTCCATTTCAAAAATTAAAGCCCTTCATATATCCAAAGATGGTACAAATTCAGGACGGCTTATCCTGCATATGAAAGAGGACTCTCATACCCTTTTGACCACCATTCTCATCGGTAACAACCTGGTAAACATTGGTGCATCAGCCCTTGCCACTTCACTTGCCATTGCCCATTTTCAGTCCAATGCCGTGGGTATTGCCACCGGTACCATGACAATTCTGGTTCTTGTTTTTGGAGAAATTACCCCAAAATCCTTTGCCAACCATAACAATGTGGTGGTCTCAAGGGCAGTCATATATCCCCTATACTGGCTGTCAAAACTTTTATGGCCTTTGATCTTTATCCTGAATTTCATACCTAAACTGCACGGCACCATAGACACTTCCCAGGAAACCGTGACCGAGGATGAACTGATGACCATGGTGGAGGTGGTGGAAGGGGAAGGTGAGATCAAGGAGGAAGAAAAGCAATACATCACCAACATTTTTGAATTTGATGATACCTACTGTTCTGAAATCATGACGCCCAGGGCAGACATGTTTGTGGTGGATGCGGCTGAAGGCCTGGATATTCCAATGGTTCTGAAAACAGGATTTTCACGCATTCCGGTGATTGAAGATACCATCGATAATGTTGTGGGGATTCTGCACATCAAGGATCTGTTTGCCGGATACCTGGAAAAGGTTGATTCCGAAACGACTCCGGACAGCCTTGATGTCAAAGCGATTATGAAAAAGCCATATTTCATACCGGAATCAAAGAAACTGGATTCACTGCTTAAAGCCTTTAAGGCAAAAAAAAGCCATATGGCGGTTGTGGTTGATGAGTATGGTGGCGTATCCGGTATCGTTACCCTTGAGGATGTGGTTGAAGAAATTTTTGGAGAAATTGCCGATGAGTCCGATAAAAATACACCGGACATTGTTCAGATCAAAGGGAACAAGTGGCTGGTAGCCGGCAAAACAGATATATATCATCTCAACAAAGCGCTGAACTTGGGCATTCCGGAATCTGCAACCTACGATACGGTCTCGGGATTTTTCCTGGAACTTGTGGAGCGTATCCCCAACCCCGGGGAATCCATTCACATGAATAACTGGGTCTTTTCGGTAAAGGACATGGACGGCAACCGGATTCAGTCTTTTATCATTAAACCGGCTGAAGAGTCCTGATTTACGTTCACCAGGCATTTAAAATATTATTGACAGCTTGAATCTATTGACAGAAATTAACTATACGTATAAAGTTCCAAAAAATATATAAGGGAAAAAATAGTTCAATGATTTTTAGCTTCAGCAAAAATTTTTATTTTAGCACGCGATTTTATAAAAAGGACAGCCTGCCTGTGGACTACTGATTTTTCCCCATAAATTTAACTTAAATCACTAAAACCGCAGCAGGCAGGGCCTGATGCGGTTTTTTTTATTTGTGCCATTCGATAAAAAAGGAAATTGATATGACGAATCGTAAAAACGGGGAGCAAGACAATCAAAAGCAAACAAGTGATGATTCTTCGTCCCTGTCTCCACTTCGTGGGGAAATTGACCGCATTGATGAGCGCATCCTTGAACTGATCAACCAGCGCCTGGAGATCGGTAAAAAAGTAGGGGAGATTAAAAAGCAGACAGGCAGTCAAATTCTGGACCGGACCCGGGAACGCATGGTAATTGACCGGCTTTTCCGGCTGAACCCCGGCCCTGCGGATGAAAGTTTGATCCAGTATATTTTCAATGTGATCATCACGGCCACACGGGAAATTCAGAAACCTAAGACTATTGGTTATTTAGGACCCCTTGCCAGTCATTCACATATTGCCGCCCTCCATTATTTCAGGCACTGCGGGGAATTTGTAGAACAGCCCAGTTTTTTTGATATTTTCAACAATATTGAGCGAAAGGAGCTACATTTCGGCATTGTTCCCGTTGAAAACTCCATTGAAGGGGCTGTGAACTATACCCTTGATCTGTTTGCTGAATTTGATCTTGATATTACGGCAGAGCATTATGAGCCTGTTTCCCATGATCTGTTATCCATCACAGGGGAACTCAAAGATGTTAAAACCGTTTACTCCCATCCCCAGGCCATTGCCCAGTGCAAAAACTGGTTGAAGAAACATCTGCCCCATGCCATAGTCATGGAGACGAGCTCCACATCAAATGCGGCACTTATGGCCTCAAAGGATGAACAGATTGCCGCCATTGCATCGGGCAAAGCAGCTCATTTTTATAACCTGCTGCCGGTGGCATCAAAAATACAGGACCGTGCCGGCAACATTACGCGGTTTCTTGTGATTGGGGGAGATCGTCCGGAAAGAACAGGGAATGATAAAACATCTATTATGTTTGCCACAAACCATACCCCGGGCGCTCTTTTCAGGGCGCTTTCGCCTGTGAACCGATCCGGCTTGAACATGGTTAAACTCGAATCCAGGCCCACGCGTCACTATAACTGGAGTTATCATTTTTTCATGGATATTGAAGGGCACATCCAGGATGAAATTGTATTTCAAACCATTGAACAGATTCGAAGCCAGGCCCTGTACTTAAAAGTGTTAGGGTCGTACCCGATTTTTGAAAAACCGGAGATATTACAATGATTGACGCTGCCACCCGGTTATATTGTGTATTCGGCAATCCTGTCAGGCACTCTAAAGGCCCTGTAATTCATAATGCAGCGTTTAAAAATAAGGGCATCAATGCCGTTTACCTTGCCTTTGAGGTGCAGGATGCGGCAAGGGCGGTGCAGGCTGTGCGCACGCTGGATATCCAGGGGGCTTCTGTAACCATTCCGTTCAAGGAATCCATCATGGAACATATTGACTGGATCGACCCCACAGCCCGGGCCATTGGTGCCGTAAACACCATAGTCAATGAAAACGGCGTATTAAAAGGCTATAATACGGATTGTCAGGCTGCTGTTGCGCCCCTTATCCCCTTTGGCATTTCAGGAAAAACCGTCTGTATTGTGGGTGCAGGCGGCGCAGCCCGGGCCGTGGCCTACGGTATTGCAGCCCAAAATGGGGATATCATCATCACCAATCGCACGGAACAAAAAGGCCGGGCCCTTGCTGAAGCGGTTAACGCACGGTTTATACCTGCCAAAGAGATGGAAAACATCCGGGCCGATGTGCTGATCAATACCACAAGCATCGGCATGACACCTAAAGCGGACAAAATAAGCTTTCCGTCCAAGGCATTGACATCTGAAATGGTGGTGATGGATGTGGTGTATACCCCGTTGAGAACCCGGCTGCTTGAAGCGGCGGAACAAAAGGGCTGCACAACCATTGACGGCCTGTCCATGTTCATTGCCCAGGCCGCAGCCCAGTTTGAATTATGGACAGGCATAACCCCTGATACGAACCTGATGCGGAACACCATTATTTAGTGTTTGAACGAAAAGTCACCCATCTGCGGCGTTGCATCTGGGCAACTTTGTGGGCATACACCTCTCTAACGAGCCGTCCAAACACGGGGTTCAGCTCAGGTATTTTTAAATGATAAAAGGAGAACTTCATGAAGCACATGAAGCAGGTAATTCCCAGAAATATCCAGGACCAGGTGGTCAAAATTCCGGGCTCCAAAAGCATTTCACACAGGATGTTGATCTGTGCAGCCCTGGCTGACGGCATATCTGAAATTTACAATGTACTGGACAGCCAGGATATTTCACTTACCCGCAAAACCCTTGAGTGCATGGGTGCTCACATTGAAAGCAGACAAGACGGTGCCCTGTTGGTCACAGGTTTCGGCGGGCGGCCAAAGCCCTGGCCGGACCCCATTCATCTTGGTAATTCAGGTACGTCCATGCGCCTTCTAGCAGGCATTGCCGCCCTTGGCAGTACCCCATATACCCTGACCGGAGATGAGCGGATGCGCCAACGCCCCATGGGGGAGCTTTTAGATGCCCTGAACCGTATCCGGATCAGTGCCGGTTCCCAAAACAATGAAGGTACACCGCCGGTGGTGATCCAGGGTGGGGACAGGGCAGGGGGGCGGACCCTTCTTGACTGCTCCCGGTCAAGCCAGTACCTGTCTGCCCTGCTCATGGCCGGTGCTTTTTTTGACCAGGGCCTTGTGATTGATCTGACCGGGCCTGCCGTGTCCCAGCCTTATATCGATCTGACGCTGGATGTGATGAAGCAGTTCGGGGTCAATGCCTTCCAGATATCCGACACCTGCTATGAGGTCCCGGGAGCCCAGACCTACTCATCCGGAACCAGGTCCGTGGAGCCAGATCTTTCCAATGCCGGATATTTCTGGGCAGCCGGTGCTGTAACAGGTGCGGATATCGGCGTGGATAATATCGGCACAGCCTCTTTGCAGGGGGATTTGAAACAGGCGTATATATTTGAAAAGATGGGCTGTACAGTAAATCATGACGGCCGGGTCCTGCGGGTAAAAGGCGGACCCGGGCTTTTACACGGCGTGGATGTGGATATGTCCGATACCCCGGATGCCGTGCCTGCTGTGGCTGTTACAGCCGCGTTTGCAAAGGGCACCACCCGGATTACCAATATCGGTCATCTTCGGGTCAAGGAGTGCGACCGCATTGATGCGGTTTGTTCCCAGCTTACCAAAATGGGAATTAAAGCGGTGCAGGGACCGGATTTTATGGAAATTACCGGCGGCACACCCCATGGCACAGTCATTGAAACCTTTAACGACCATCGTATTGCCATGGCCTTTGCCGTTGCAGGCCTTAGGGTGGATGGCATTGAAATTGAAAATCCCGTGTGCGTGGAAAAATCATTCCCCACATTCTGGCAGCTCTTTGATGCCCTGTAAATTGGGTGCCTTGTAGATTGGACGCCCTGTAAAAAGGAGAGACCATGGGTCCCGTTTTTCTTATCGGATACCGGTGTACCGGCAAAACCAGTACCGGAAAGTATCTGGCCAAGCTTTTGAACAAAAATTTTCTGGATACGGATCTGGTTTTGGAATCAACTTACGGCACTACCATTGCACAGATGGTGTCCCGGCACGGCTGGCCCTATTTCCGGGCAAAAGAAACTGAAACCCTTATGAATCTGGATTTGAAAAACGCGCCTGTTATAGCCACGGGCGGGGGGATCATCCTTGCAGAAGAAAACAGGCAGTTTTTAAAAGAGAACGGGGTTGTTGTATATCTTTATGCCACAGCATCGGTTCTGACAGACAGGATCCGCAAAGATGAAAACAACACCGAGCGACGACCGGACCTTACCTGTGACAGCCTTGCCCTTGAAACCCAAAAAATGCTTGAAATCAGAAATCCGTTGTACCAGGCACTTGCCGCTATATCCATTAACACAGAAGAATACGCCCCGAAAGAAGCAGCGCATCGGATCGCGGCTGAGCTTGACCTGCACTACAGGAACCCATAAGTATCAAAAAAGGAGGATCTTTAATGAATATAATAACCCATCAATTAATAGACAATGAACTGTGCGGCACGCCGGTTATGGTGGAAAACGGCAAAAGCCGTGTGGAATATACAACCACGCCCAGAATGGCGGCAGATGACTCAGGGCTGGTGCATGGCGGATTTATTTTCGGACTTGCGGATTATGCCGCCATGCTTGCGGTGAATCACCCCAATGTTGTGCTTGGCGGCGCAGATGTTAAATTTTTAAAACCGGTCAAAGCAGGGGAATCTGTCTATGCCCAAGCCAGTGTAACCTCCGTGTCAGGTAAAAAGCAGATGGTCAGCGTTACGGTTAAACGTGAAGAAGATATTGTTTTCAAAGGGGATTTTTCCTGCTTTGTCCTGGAAAAACATGTTCTTGAATAAAATGAATCCCAAGAGTCATGTTTTTATCAAAACATGACTCTTGGGATTTTATAAATTTTAGGCATCCTGGCACGTCTTGATCATATCGCTTTCCAGCATGTCAGCAATACCCTGGGCGGAATTCAGGGCATCGTTAATCATAAAAAGTTTAATTTTCAGGGTTTTCAGGGATGCAGGGGGCGCTGAAATTTTTTCTTCTGATGCAAGCAATGACGAAAACATGTCAGTTTTTTGGGCAAACCCGGACAATCGTTCACTGAATTGAACGATCTGTTTGGCCCACTTGTCCCTTTCTTCCCTTGTAAGTTCGATGTTTGCGTTGTCAATGCCGTTAATCAAGTGGTCAATCTGGTACTCCTGGGGATTGGCGATGATTTCATACATAGTTTGAACTCCTTTACATCTGAAATTAATCCGGAAAAGCTTTAAAACAGATCCGATTCCATGCAAAATTTCGTGAAGGATAAGCGGGCACCAGGCGTTAGTCAAGTTCATTCTTCGTTCAGAAAATAACCCAGGATATCCCCCTGGGTGTAAATAATTTTCAATATGGACAGATAAAAGGAGGAGCGGGCATTGGATATGCGCCGCTGGGCATCCACAAGCAAGGTATTGGCATCCATGATATCAAGACTGTCAGCCATGCCGTATTGAAACTGCATCTGAACGGCATTGAAATTTTCCTCAGCAGATTTTACTTCCTCAGCAAGGTTGATCAAGGTGGATTTTGCGGTGTTAAATTCCAGAAAAGACTGCTTTGATTCAAGGATTACCGCCTTTTTCTCATTGGCCAGGGCCTGCTCTGCCTGGCGCTGTTTTGCCACGGACTGGCGAACCTGGGCACGCCGCAATCCGCCGTCATACAGGGTAAATACGAACTGGGCCTGGATATATGCCTCTTCGGTATCGTATCCGCCTTGGGTTCCGGTTCCGGTGTCATAGGTGATATCTTTTTCCCGGTAACCGCTTTCAATCTCAATACGGGGCCAGTATTCACCTTTTTCATAGGCAATGGTCCGCCGGGCAATCTCAAGATCCTTTGTGGCTTCCTTGATCTCATAACGGTTTTCAAGGGCATGGGATTTTATCTGTTCAAGGGTGACTGAAAAATTTTCAACATCTTTGATCTCCCCCGGTGCAATGGAGAACTGGTCTTCGATGCCGGTGAGCCTGACAATACCCGCCTTGGCTGTCTGAACATTATTGAGTGCCACAATCTGATTGGTTTTAGCCTTTGACAATTCCGCCTGGGCCCGGTACAGATCGGTTTTTGTTACACTACCCACAATAAGCTTTTCATTCACCGAATCCCTGTATGCGATCAACCGTTCAACTTCGGCATCCGCCACTTCCACCAGACGTTTCAAATTCAACGCCTGGATATAGGCCTGGGACACCTGGAAAATATAATCACTTCTAATGGCCTGCTCTGAAAATTTTGCCTTTTCAATGCCTTTTTTGCTGACGTCATAGGCGATCAGTTCTCTGCCGTTCAGGGTAAATGACTGGGTGAGCTTGCCGCCCAGGGTATTTACATCAGGCGTGTAATAATCGTCGTTTTTATAATTCAGATAACTGCCGTATAGCGTAGCTGCAGGAATGAGCACGGACTGGGCCCGCTTTTTATCCTGTTCTGCAATATAGGTCTGTTCCCTGGCAATCCGGATGGTTTCTGCATTTTCATTGGCAATCCGGCACAATTGTGTCAGGGTGTATGACGGCTCGCAGAAGCCTTGTGGTGCAAACCCGAAAACCAGTAACAATAACGCCTGAAAGCAGACATGAATCTTTTTCATCTTTAACATCCTTTATGTTGAAAACAGTTGTTAAAACGACCTGACAACCTATCGATCCATAAGCATATTATGGCCCAAAATTCAGGTCAAGTATTTGATCGTGCCCATCAAGCAATAGCTTTTTGCCCGACTTTCTTGATTTAGTCGGGAAGGATTGTGCGGACGGCAGGTTTTGATCTGTTTCAATCCACGCCCGCATGGGGCGATAGAACAAGACATAATCCAGGTGGAATTTCTTGAAAAAGCCTTGGTAAAAAACATCAAGCTTTGGTAAATGTATTACAGCATTTTGAATCCTTAATTTTTGAGGTTTTGTAAAACTGTTCACGGATTCAAAATGCCATTTTTTTTCGAAAACCCAAGCATATAAAATAATAAGAAACCAGGTGGAACATATTATGAATCTACACCACTGGTGGCTGGCTATCCGGCCCAAAACCCTTCCGGCAGCGGCCTGTCCGGTTGTTGTTGGCGCAGCCTGCGCTGTTTCTGATCACAGATTCTCAGCACTGATGTTTGCCGCAGCCCTGGCAGGCGCTTTGTTGATCCAGGTCTCCGTGAACCTGGCCAATGATTATTTTGATTTTCTGCACCACATCGACACCCCGGACCGGAAAGGCCCAAAACGCATGACCCAGAGCGGCATGATCCCGCCGGAAACCGTTCGAAACGCATTCATACTGACCATGCTGGTGGCTTTGGGTTTAGGCGTCTTTCTGATTATCAAGGGCGGGGCTGTGATCCTGTATATTGTAATCGCCTCCCTTCTCGGGGTGATCTGTTACAGTGCCGGTCCCTTTCCCATTGCGTCCAACGGCCTTGGCGAGGTGTTTGTATTTATTTTTTTCGGTCCTGTGGCCGTGCTGGGCACCTATTATCTCATGGCCGGGGGTATAACACCGGCTGTTTTCATCGCATCAGTTCCCGTGGGCCTTTTGGTTACAGCCATTATCGTGGTCAACAATCTGCGGGATATCGGGACAGATGCCAGGGCGGGCAAGCGAACCCTGGCCGTGATCCTAGGTCCCTGGCGTACCAAGGTTGAGTTTGTATTTCTGGTACTTTTCTCCTTTTTGATCCCCTGTCTGATGTTTGCCTCGGGCCGCTGGTCCTGGACCATTCTGCTGCCCCTGGCTGCATTCTGGAAATCCTATCCCGTATTTAAAACCGTTTTTGAACAGGACGGAGAAATTCTTAACCTGGCCCTTGCAGACACGGCAAAGCTTGCGCTTATGTTCAGTACTCTTTTTGCCATTGGGCTCATGATATAAACAGCCATGGGCTGACCTGGTTTTTCACCGTGGTTCAGCCCACAACGAAAGTTGAAAGATCTATGTCGGTTGCACAGACTTTCTTATAAAAAAAAGGAGACCCGCTATGATCACTTCATTTTCTTTTGGTCAAATGGTTATTGGTGCAGATCAATACACCACAGACCTGATCATTCTCCCGGACAGGCGCATCCTTCCGGACTGGCGCAGAAAAGAGGGGCATGTGCTTGAAATGGCGGATTTAAAATCGGTTCTGCCCTTAAAGCCGGATATGATCATTGCCGGCACCGGTGCTAATGACAGGATGAAACTGGCCCCGGGTCTTGCAAAGGAGCTGTTATCCATGGGCATTGAACTAAAGGCCCTGGCAACGGATGCGGCTGTATCCATGTTCAACACAACAATCGCCCAGACACCGGACAAGGCGGTGAGCGCCTGCTTTCATTTAAGGTGCTGATACGATTCTACCATGCCCCATACCAATCCCAACCACAACCGATTTAAGTTCTGTCCGTCCTGCGGCAGCAACAGCCTTGACCCTGACAGCGTAAAATCATTTAAATGCCGGGAATGCGGATTCGGATTCTTTCTCAACTGTGCTGCAGCCGCCATGGCTATCATCCTTGACGATCAAAACAGGATTCTGGTCACCGTGCGTGCCAAAGAACCCGGCAAAGGCAGCCTTGATCTGCCGGGCGGATTTGCCGAGCCCGGTGAAAGCATTGACCATAGTCTTGTCAGGGAAGTAAAGGAAGAACTGAACCTGGACATCCTATACCTTGAATTTTTTTGTTCCTTTGCCAATACCTATCCTTACAAATCCGTGGTATATCCCATCACCGACATGGCATTCACCTGCAAGGTCAGGGATTTTTCCGTAATTACCCCCATGGATGATGTGGCCGGCTTCAGGTTTATCCCGGTCCATGATCTTGACATCGGCATGTTCGGCATGGACTCGGCACGAAAGGTGCTGGAAAAATTTAAAAAAGCATATTTAAAAAATTTGCGGAAACCCTGATGAGGGATAGAACATTATAAACAGGTTACCCTAAAAGGAACCGTATTGCGTATTCAGTTAATTTGTGGTTTAAACGAAATATGAAAAAAAGATATTATCGTTCCGGTAAAAAAAGCGCCGACGCCAGACCATCACGTCCCATCATCTATCCCGAGTTCACTGCCGGGGCAGACAAGGCATTGAAAAAAGTATTCAGCCGGATAGGAATTCCCGAAAAACAGCCTTTCACACCGGACCCGTTCCAGCTTGAAGCCATAGAGGCCATCAACACATCGGACTGTCTTGTTACAGCACCCACAGGTGCCGGAAAAACCTGGATTGCAGAGCAGGCCGCCAAAAGAATATTGGAAAACAACGGCAAGGTGTGGTATGCCACGCCTTTAAAAGCGCTGACCAACTCCATCCATGCCGGGTTTTCGAAAATTTTCGGCAAGGAAAATGTGGGCATTCTCACCGGCGACATCAAGGAAAATACAAACGCAGACATCATCATCGGCACCACGGAAATTTTAAGAAACCAGCTCTATGATGCCATGTACACAGGCCAGAACCTGAAATGCGATCTGATTATCCTGGATGAAGCCCACTTCCTTGGTGATATGGAACGTGGCGTGGTCTGGGAGGAAATCATGATCTACCTGCCCGTGCGTATCCCGCTGCTCTTACTGTCCGCAACCATCGGCAACCCGGACCAGATTGCAGGCTGGTTGTCCTCCATCCGGGACAAGGCGTGCAAAGTGGTGGAAAACAACAACCGGCCGGTCCCTCTTTTTCCCTTATTTTTTCATCCGTCGGGCACCCTTTATCCGTTGCTTGAAAAAACGGGAAAAAATGGAAACCGGACACGTCTTTATAAAAAAGTCTATAAATTCAGCCAGTCAGGCAAACCGCTTTTGCTTGCGCCGCCAGGCCGGCTGCCCAAATTCTCAGATATTCTCAAAGTGCTTTCCCACTTTGACTTACTGCCGGCCATCTTTTTTTTAAAATCCCGGGCAGAGTGCGACCAGGCAATAAAATTATGCGACGGCAGTCTGTTGAAACATGCGCCTGAAAAAAAACAGGCACTGATGGAGCGGCTGGTACAGCTCACGGCAGACAATCCCCATCTGTCCGCCCACCCCCAGCGGCCTTATCTGGAGGAAACTGCAACGGCAGCCCACCATTCAGGGCATTTACCCGCCTGGAAGGTGGTGGTGGAGACCTTAATGTCCGAAGGGCTTTTAGATGCCATGTTTGCGACCTCCACGGTGGCAGCGGGTGTGAACTTCCCGGCCCGGTCCGTTGTTATTCTCAATTCCGACCGGTTCAATGGCCGGGACTTTCTGTCGTTAACCACCAGTGAATTCCAGCAGATGGCAGGCCGGGCCGGAAGGCGCGGCATGGACAACATCGGATTTGCCACAGTTCTGCCGGGCAAATATATGGATGTATCCCTTGTGGCCAAATTGATTAATGCCCCGCCCTTAAATGTGGATTCCCAGATCAAAATTGATTTTTCCATGGTGCTTAATCTTCTGTTATCCAACACTCCGGAACAGGTGCGCACCCTGTTGGAGAAATCCTTTGCCTCCTATCTCATTGCCATTGGCGCAAAAGCCGGGAAAAGCGGCAGAAAAGCCAGAAAAAAATTCGGCAACGACATGGAGTATTTATGGCTGGATTTTAACGAGCACATGGACTTTTTGATCCAGGAAGGCTTTGTCACCCCTGAAGGAGCAAGGCCCTGCACCCTGACCGAAGACGGGATATGGGCCTCAAAACTGCGTATTGACTCGCCGCTGCTTGTGGCCCAGAGTCTTCGGGACAAGCTTCTGCCCGAACATGATCCGGCGCTGCTGGCAGCCATGATGGCCGCATTTGTCAATGAAAAGGAGTTCAAGGATGATATGTTGTTCGATACCGTTCTTTCCAAACGGCTTAAGGATGCGTTTTTGGTACTGCGCCGGGGACTGAAACCCTTTGCCATAAAAATGCTGCAGTCAGGATTTCCCGCGCCCAACCTGTTTATCCAGCCGGCGTCCCTGGTTTATGCCTGGGCCCATGATGCGCCCTGGGATGAGCTGATGCGCAAGTCGGATTTTGCTGAAGGGGATTTTGCCAGGCTGGTCCTGAGGACCTCTGAGAATCTTCGCCAGATGACCCATCTACATCAGGATTTCCCTGTTTTTGCAAAAACAGCGGCCCAAGCCATTGACATGATACTCAAAGCGCCTGTGCTCACAGAAGTCTAAAACAAGGAGACACCTTAAATGATACCAGTTATATCAAAAAATGCCCCGGCAGCCGTGGGGCCCTATTCCCATGCCGTGATCCACAACGACACGGTGTACTGTGCCGGCCAGATCCCTCTGGATCCTGCCACAGGCCAAATTGTGGGCACCACCATTGAAGATCAGACCCGCCAGGCCATATCTAACCTGAAAGCCGTACTGGAGGAGTGCAACGCAGGCTTGCAAACCATTGTAAAAACAACGGTGTTTCTGGCGTCCATGGATGATTTTGCAGGGATGAACCAGGTTTACGAAGCAACCCTTGGCGGCCATAAACCAGCCAGGTCCGCCTTTCAGGTGGCACGTCTTCCCAAGGATGCGCTGGTGGAAATCGAGTGTATTGCCGTGTGTGACAAAAAATAAGACCCAGGAGGCTATAAGCTATATGACCGAAGATACCAAAAAAGTTATTTACTCAATGATCAATGTGAGCAAATTCCATGGCACACGCCAGGTGCTCAAGGATATTTCCCTGTCCTATTTTTATGGGGCGAAGATCGGTGTGCTGGGCCTTAACGGTTCAGGTAAATCAACACTTCTAAAGATCATGGCAGGAGTAGATACGGAATTTGTGGGTGAAACCATTTTATCCAAGGGATTTACCGTGGGCTTTCTTGAGCAGGAACCCCTGGTGGATTCGGATAAAACCGTGCGGGAAGTGGTGGAAGAAGGGGTTCAGGAGACCGTAGACCTTTTAAACGAATATGAAAAAATCTCTGAAGCCTTTGCAGAACCCATGTCCGATGATGAGATGGACGCGCTTTTGGAAAAACAGGGAAAACTGCAGGCAAAGCTTGACCACATGGATGCCTGGGATCTGGATGCCCGGCTTAAAATGGCCATGGACGCCCTTCGCTGTCCGCCTGAAGAGACCCCTGTCAGCGTAATCTCAGGTGGCGAAAAACGCCGGGTGGCCCTGTGCCGTCTACTGCTGCAGAAACCCGACATTCTGCTTCTGGACGAGCCGACCAACCATCTTGACGCCGACTCCGTGGCCTGGCTGGAACAGCATTTAAGCCGGTTTGAAGGTACGGTCATTGCCGTCACCCATGACCGCTATTTCCTGGACAATGTGGCAGGCTGGATTCTGGAACTGGACAGGGGCGAAGGCATTCCCTGGAAAGGCAACTACTCTTCCTGGCTGGAACAGAAACAGCAACGCCTGGCAAAGGAAGAAAAAAGCGAGAGCAAACGCCGCCAGACACTGGCCCGGGAGCTTGAGTGGATCAACATGTCGCCCAAGGGCCGGCGCTCCAAATCCAAGGCCAGAATTTCGGCCTACGAAGACCTGCTAAAAAAGGACAGCAAACAGCAGGAAGAGAAGATGGAAATATTTATTCCGCCGGGACCACGGCTTGGCTCAAAGGTCATTGTGGCGCAAAATGTTGCCAAAGCCTTTGAAGACAAACTTCTGGTGGAAGATATGAACTTTGTCCTTCCACCGGGTGCCATTGTGGGTGTGGTGGGTCCCAACGGTGCCGGCAAGACCACGCTGTTTAAAATGATTACCGGAAAGGAAAAACCCGATTCCGGCACCATTGAAATCGGCGACAGTGTGCGTCTGGCCTATGTGGACCAGGAACGGGATACCCTGGATCCTGAAAAAACCATTTATGAAGTGATCTCCGGCGGAAGTGAGACGCTTTTGCTGGGGGATAGGGAAATCAATTCTCGGGCCTATGTGGGCAAGTTTAACTTCTCCGGCTCTGACCAGCAGAAAAAGGTTAAAGATATCTCCGGTGGTGAGCGCAACCGGGTACATATGGCCACTATGCTGCAAAGCCAAGCCAATCTGCTGCTTTTGGACGAACCCACCAACGACCTGGATGTCAATACCATGCGGGCATTGGAAGAAGCCCTTGAAAACTTTGCAGGGTGTGCTGTGATCATCAGTCATGACCGGTGGTTCCTGGACCGCATCGCCACCCATATCCTGGCCTTTGAAGGAGACAGCCAGACCCTGTTCTTTGAAGGATCCTATTCAGACTATGAAAAGGATCGCAGAAAACGACTGGGTATCAAAGACAACCAGCCCACAAGGATCAAATACCGCCAGTTGACCCGGTAAAAACGATTCATGAATTAATTCTGAACCGATTTAAAGCCCCGGCAGGCTAACCCGGCTGGGGTCTTTTTTGAAAAACCGTTTAAAAAAAAGTTGACTTGCAGACAGCCGTTGCCGTGTTTGCCGGTATCCTTCTTGTGGTACCGGATATGAATCTTTCCAATAAGGTGACGTTAGTAAAAAACAACTTTCACTGCCATTCTTTAATAAAAAAAGTCGCATATTTGAAATTGATCGCAGCGTAAGAAACAGGGAATACAGTTGCATCATTGCAAACATTTTTCAAATTTTATCTTCTAAAGGTTTCAGTAAGCGAGACACACTCAGTAGCAATTATGCGACTTGGGAAGAATAAATCCATATACAATGGTTGCAAAAAAGCGCTTAATATGGTTTAAACTATACTCAAATTTAAAAGGATGCGCCGACATGTCCCCAAACGATAGAAACACCCTGTTAAACACTGACACCACAAAAATCATCCTGGATTCAATTTCAGACGGGGTATTTACCATTGACTACAACTGGAAAATCACCTCTTTTAACAGGGCTGCCGAGGAAATTACCGGCATTTGCCGGCAGGATGCCATAGGTTGTCATTGCTGGGATGTTTTCCGTTCCAATATGTGCGAACAGGGCTGCGCCCTGAAAAAAACAATGGATCAGGGCAAACCATTTGTATCAAGTTCCGCATATATTATTAACAATCAGCAAAAAAAAATTCCAATCACTGCATCTACCTCCCTGCTCATTGATAAAGATGGTGAGGTTCTGGGCGGGGTGGAAACTTTCAGGGACCACTCTGTGGTGGAGGCCTTAAGAAAGGAGCTGACCGGAGGGGTCCAGGTGGGCGACATGGTGAGCAACTCCAGTGCCATGAAAAATATTTTCAATATCCTTCCCCAGATTGCTGAAAGCGATTCATCCGTTTTGATCGAAGGGGAAACAGGTACGGGAAAAGAGTTAATGGCAAGGGCCATTCATAACACCAGCCACAGAAAGGATTCCCCTTTTGTGGCCATCAACTGCGGGGCCCTGCCGGACACATTGCTGGAATCGGAACTGTTTGGATATAAAAAAGGGGCATTCACCCATGCTGTGAAAGACAAGCCCGGCCATTTTGCCCTGGCAGACAATGGTACGATTTTTCTTGATGAAATTGCAGACACAAGCCCGGCCTTTCAGGTCAGGCTGCTTCGGGTACTTCAGGAACGGGAATATACGCCCCTTGGCGGCATTGAAAAAGAGCGATCCAATGTCAGAATTATTGCCGCCACCAATAAAAATCTGACAAACATGGTGGAAAAAAAGGAATTTCGCCAGGATCTTTATTACCGCATTAATGTTATTAAAATTTCTCTGCCCCCCCTGCGCCATAGAATGGAGGATATTCCCTATCTGGTAGACCAGTTCATCTCCCGCTTGAACCTGCGCCGGAACAAAATGATCCAGGGGTTTTCCCCTGAGGTCCTTGCCGCACTTATGGCTCATAATTTCCCCGGCAATATCAGGGAGCTTGAAAATATCATTGAACATGCTTTTGTCCTGTGCGCCAAAGAGTTCATCACCATGGCGCATCTGCCGGCGTCACTTGCGGCCGGCTCAGGACGGGGAGCCGGTAAAAATACGAATCCAGTGGTTGCGGCACAGATCAAAATGATTACCGACGCCTTGAAACGGAACAACAATAACCGTAATGCCGCAGCCCGGGATCTAGGCATACACAAAAGCACCCTGTTCAGGAGGATTAAAAAACTGGGAATCCAGTTATAAAAGAGGTTATCTATGCAACCGGAAAACGTTTATAAGTCTCGTTTTTGCAACAATAACGGCAGCTCCGGGATCTGCCGGCCGAAAAATATGCAAGCCCGCCAGGCAGTTATTGCTGTTGTTCCCTTAAAATCGATTAAGGCACAGCCTTTGCATTTTCAATGCGCACAAAAAAAATCCTAAGAGGAGGAGATCATGAAAATTGCGATTACCACTTGGGGAAACCGGGTCTCTCCTGTGTTCGACGCAGCAAAAACCCTTTTAATTGCTGATATTGAAAATCAAAGCATTAACAGCAAAAAATATGAATCTTTCCAGCCGGATGATGTCAGCGCCCTTGCCGCACTTTTAACCCGTGAAAAAGTCACGGCCCTGGTTTGCGGGGCAATTTCAGAAACCTATGCGGCCCGGCTTGTTGAAAACAGAATCCGTATGTTCCCCTTTGTCACCGGCAATGCCATGAATATACTGGACTGCCTGGCCACGCATAATACCATTAAACCGGCTTTTATGATGCCCGGATGCACGCCGGTATCAGAAAACAAATGCCAACCCCTTTAAAAAAAAGACCTGCCGCCTGGAGGGAAGGCGGCAGGTGCTTCAGGTCTTTCGCGCGCAAGGAAGACGCCAAGCAAGTATGCAGGTGGTTGCGTTAACTAAAGTTTAGCAAATTCTCCTGCATGGGAGGAAAAAATGCCAGGCTACTGCCGGAAATTCCGGAGTAGCCGGTGGCATGACGAATTAATGGTTAGGTGAAAAGTCAGGATATGCATTGCCGCCATGTTCTGTGGAGTCCAGCCCTTCAACTTCTTCTTCCGGGGGTACCCTTAAGCCTATGGTACCGGAAATAAGTTTGAACAGGATAAAGGCCGTACAAAATGTCCATGCAAAGCAGGAAACAATACCGATACACTGTGTGGACACAATTTTCATGGTTGGCCCGCCGATGTTAAAGAGACCTGCAGCAAGGGTTCCCCAGGCACCGCATACACCGTGTACGGAAACTGCGCCGACGGGATCGTCAACTTTGATTTTATCAAAAAACAGTACGGAGAAAAAGACCAGGCAACCTGCAATGGCACCGATAATAATAGAGGAACCGGGTGTTACATTCGCGCAGCCGGCAGTGATACCCACCAGACCTGCCAGGGCACCGTTCAAGCTCATGCCCACTTCAGGTTTTCCAAATTTAAGCCAGGAAACGATCATAGCCACAACACAGCCGGCAGCCGCAGCCAGGTTGGTATTTACAAAAATCATTGCAATATCTTTATTGGCTGCAGTGGTGGAACCCGGGTTGAAACCAAACCAGCCGATCCACAGGATAAACACGCCAAGGGCAGCCAGGGGGATATTGTGACCCAGAATCGGTTTAATACCGCCGTCTTTGGTGTACTTTCCAAGACGGGGGCCAAGAACAATGGCACCGGCCAGGGCTGACCAGCCACCAACGGAATGGACAACGGTGGAGCCGGCAAAATCAATGAACCCAAGGCCTTCAAGCCAGCCGGAACCATGGAACAGGGAACCCCAGGCCCAGGAACCGAAAATGGGATAGATCAATGCGCTGATAACGGCGCTGTACACAAGATATCCGGTAAATTTAGTACGTTCAGCCATGGCGCCGGAAACGATGGTGGCGGCAGTTGCGGCAAACACCACCTGGAACATCCAGAAAGCCAGTACCCAGGGATCTCCGCCTACCTTAAAATCACTCAGGAAAAAGCCGTTGGTACCAAAAAAACCGTTAGTGGTACCGAACATCAGGCCGAAACCAATGGCCCAGTAGAAAAGTGAGCCCATGGAAAAGTCCATCAGGTTTTTCATCATGATGTTTACAGCGTTTTTAGCACGGGTGAAACCTGCTTCCACCAGGGCGAACCCGGCCTGCATAAAGAAAACGAGCGCTGCTGCAATAAGGGTCCAGACGTAGTCGGCATGGGTCTGGACCAGTTTAATGGCCTCGGCATTAGAGAGCACTGTCGGGGCGTCGTCTGTCCCGGCCCATGCTGCTGTGATGGTGCAAGCCAGCGAAGTCAGAATCATTAGTAAATACTTCATCTTTTTTAATCTCCTCATTTCTAATTTTAATTTAAATTTTATAAAGCTTCAGTTCCGGTTTCACCTGTACGAATACGGACAACATTTTCCACAGGCAGAACAAATATTTTACCGTCACCGATTTTTCCTGTTTTCGCTGTTTCTACGATTGTATCCACCACGGCCTGGGCCAGGGCATCGTCAACACAGATTTTCAATTCAACTTTGGGTACAAAGTCTGTCTGGTATTCGGCGCCCCGGTACACCTCTTTGTG
>QKDP01000164.1 GCA_003252055.1 Desulfobacter postgatei
GGTCAGGGCCCCGGGATCGGCAAGGCCGATATCCTCGGTGGCAAGACGGATCATCCGCCTTAATATGTAAATGGGGTCATCCCCTGCAGCCAGCATCCGCTCAAGCCAGTACATGGCCGCATCCGGATCACTGCCCCGGACACTCTTGATAAAGGCGGAGATCAGATTAAAGTGTTCCTCTCCTGCCTTGTCATGGCGCAAAAGCTTTTGGGCCACCATAACCCTGACATCTTCCACATCCAGTGTTTTGCCCTCCCCACGGTTCAAAGCACAGGCCTCAAGATTTGTCAGGGCCGCCCTTGCATCCCCGTCAGCTGCGGCGGCAATGAGATCAATAGCCTCTTTGGAAAACGCATCCGAACAAAGTCCCAAGCCCTTATCCTGATCGGTTAAAGCCCGGTTCAAAATCTGCACAATGGCATCCCGGGACAGACTGTTCAGGGTAAAGACTCGGCATCTGGATACCAGGGCGGGATTGACTTCAAAGGATGGGTTTTCCGTGGTGGCCCCGATCAGGGTGATCAATCCGTTTTCCACATGGAAAAGAAAGGCATCCTGCTGGGATTTGTTAAACCGGTGAATCTCGTCCACAAACAGCAGGGTCCGCCGGTTGTGAAGCCGTCTTCTCTCCTTTGCCTCCTCAATGATCTGCCGGACCTCCTTAACGCCCGATAATACCGCAGAGATCTTGACCCACTGGTTTTTCGTCTGTGTTGCAATGACATTGGCCAGGGTGGTTTTACCGCACCCCGGCGGTCCCCACAGGATCATGGAAAAGACCCGGTCTTCGGACACGGCACGTTCAAGCAGGGTGCCTCGGGCTGTGATGTGTTCCTGGCCCACAACATCTTCCAGCCGCCGGGGCCGCATACGTTCGGCCAGCGGTGCGGCCCCGGCCATATCCTGCCCGGCGGTATGGTCAAAAAGATCCATTACAACGCGTTTTTCTGATCCCGTTCGCGTTTTTTGCGGCTCTGTTCTTTGCGCTGCTTATCCCGCTTTGTCATGACCCGCTTTTTCTTCTCCTGGATCCGCCTGAACTCCTTTGTATTGCCGGAAAATTCAATTTTACCGGTTTTCTCCCTGAAATAAAGCTTAACAGGGGTCAATGTCAAAGGGATCATCTGGCGCAGCTGGTTGATTAGATACCGTTTATAGGAAAAGTGCACGGCTTCGGGATAGTTGACAAAACAGACAAAACAGGGTGGTTTCACCGCCACCTGGGAAGAATAAAAAAACTTGATGCGGCGGCCCTTGTGAAGGGAAGGTTCCTCCCGGTACACGGCATCCTCAATAATCCGGTTGACCATGCCTGTATTGATTCTGTGGCAATATTCCTTATAGACCTTTTCCACCTCATCAAAAATCTTGTGGCAGCGCTGGCCGGTTTTGGCTGAAATGGTGATAACAGGCGCAAAGGCCAGGAACCTTGCCTTTTGGTGCAACTCTTTGATAAACGCCTGCTGCCCTTTTTCCGACTTGTCCACAAGGTCCCATTTATTGAGCACGAAAATGGCCCCGCACCCCCTTTTTTCCGCATACCCCGCAATGGTGATATCCTGGTCCGTGATGCCTTCGGAACAGTCAATAAGGATCAACGCCACATCACACTCTTCCATACTGTCCAGAGCCTTGAGAATGGAAAATTTTTCAAGTTTGTCCGTGACCTTGCCCTTTCGGCGGATGCCTGCGGTATCTTTAAGAATAAATTCCCGACCGTTCCGGTTCACGGACATTTCAATGGCATCCCGGGTGGTGCCGGCCTTGTCGTTAACCACCACACGCGGCTCTCCGAAAAGCCGGTTGGCAAGGGATGATTTACCCACGTTGGGACGCCCGATAATGGCAATGCGGATGGGGCCGCTATCATCCTCTTCTCCCTGTTCCCCTGATTCGCCCGATTCGACTGATCCTTCTGGGGCCGGGGCATCGGGCAACAGAGCAACCAGATCTGAAAGGAAATCCTCCACCCCCAGGCCGTGTTCGGCTGACACCTTGTAAAACCGGTCCACCCCCAGGGTGTAAAACTCCCCAAGTTCGTCTTCCTGACGGTGCAGGCTTTCAACCTTATTAATCAGATAAAAAACAGGCTTTTCTGTGCGGCGTAAAAGATCGGCAAGATCCCGGTCATAGGGGGAAAGCCCTGCACGTCCATCCAGAATAAACACCAGGACATCGGCCTGATCCACGGCCCGCAACAGCTGTTCCTTGATCTGGGATGCAAAATAGTCATCATCCGCACTTAAAAAACCGCCGGTATCCACCAGGATAAAGGCTTTATCCTCCCACTGCGCATCGGCATACTGCCGGTCCCGGGTCACACCGGGCATATCATCCACCAGGGCCTGGCGGGACTTTGTAATTCTGTTGAACAGCGTGGATTTTCCAACATTGGGGCGGCCCACAAGGGCCACAACCGGTTTCATATTCGTTTCTCCCGGACAAAAAAGGGGTTAAAAAAATCAAAATTCTGTAATACCAAAAATATATAGCATAGTTCTTTCAATAAGGATACTTGGCATAGGCAGGACCGGGCGGCTGCATAGAACAAAGAATAAAAATATTGGACACTGCTATGAAACTGGTCTATTCTGCCCACGCAACAAAACGTTACAAGGATATGTCAATGGCCTACCCGGTGGTTGATATTGCACATAAATTTCAATATCCTGATAATTGTAATGAATCCCATACCATCTTCAGATAGAATGAAAAATGTCAATTCAGACATACGCGGTCCTATTTTTGAAAAAGCCATGAAAATGGTTTCTGCCGGCATTGATGTGTTAAAACTCAATACAGGAAATCCAGCTGCGTTTGGGTTTACTATGCCTGATAGTGTGCGCACGGCTTTAATTAGTAATATGGATAAGGCCGTGGGCTATTGTGACTTAAAAGGTATGCCGGAGGCCAGAAAAGCAATATGTGACTATCACGTTGGCAAAGAAATTTTGGACCTTGCCATGGATGATATATTCATTGGAAATGGTGTCAGTGAAGTTGTCAATATGGCGATGACCGCGTTTTTAAATCCCGGTGATGAGATTCTTATTCCATCTCCAAGTTATTCACTTTGGACGAATATGGCGTATATTGTTGGAGCAACACCAGTGTTTTATCGCTGTGATGAGGCTTTTGAATGGTATCCTGATGTGGTCGATATTCGCAAAAAGATTACACCTAAAACACGTGCCATACTTATTATTAACCCCAATAATCCGACAGGTTCATTATATTCGAAAGAAGTGTTAGAGCAGATCATTCAAATTGCAAGAGAATACAAATTGCTTATTTGTTCGGACGAGATTTATGACCGGTTGGTGATGGATGATTTAGAACATGTTTCTGCTGCGGCACTTGCGCCGGATATGCCGGTCTTCACCTTCAATGGGTTATCTAAGTCCCACATTATATGCGGGTTTCGTTGTGGCTGGCTGGCAATTAGCGGGCCGCGTCAGCAAATTGGTGGTTTAATCGCGTCTATTACGAAACTGGCTGCCATGCGTTTGTGTGGCAATGCATTAACACAACTTGTGATTCCGGCGGCATTGGAGGATGAGGAAAGCACCAAAGCGTTGATTTCTCCTGGAGGAAGACTTTATGAACAAAGAGAAACGACAATCAAAGCGTTAGATCAAATTGAGGGAATTACATACGTTAAAAACTCGGCAGCGTTTTATCTCTTCCCGAAAATTGATGCCAAAAAATTTAATATTACAAATGACAAAAAATTTGTACTGGATTTACTGGAAAGTAAGCATATTTTACTTGTTGCAGGCAGTGGATTTGACTGGCCGGAACCAGATCATTTTAGAATAGTTATGTTACCGGAATCAAAGGTCCTGTCAAACGCAATGCAGGACCTGGGTGATTTCCTCAGTACGTATCG
>QKDP01000215.1 GCA_003252055.1 Desulfobacter postgatei
CATCAGGCGGGCCGTGCTTCCCGTTTCTCCATGGGGGCTGCCCACAAGACTGATCAACTGCATGGGGATCTCCTTTCATCACGCGCGTATTGAATCGGACAAAAAAAGGCCTGGGTAACTATCCTTATTTGAATGAGCGAATAACAGATCCTATTATGGCCTTAAATCCAAATATTGTAAATTCGAAAATATCTGACAGCTCGGACAGGGGCCTTCCCTGCCCCAAGGGTCAGGCCTGGGTGAAGGTCAGGATGGACAGGGCCGCCAGGGTCATACCGGCCCAGTTGGTCCGGGAGCTTTCTCCCCTCAACAGGGCGACTGCCAGACAGATAGGGGGATACGATGCCGATGCTGTTGAGCCCGAACAGGAGGGAGGCATCAAAGAAAGTCCGGCCCAGGGTCCTGATCAGAAAAAAAGATGGAACCGAAGTTGACGGTTCCCAGGACCAGCCCGGATGGATATGATGGATATGGAATGGATAGGAACTTCCTTTTTGCATAAAAAGATTATCAAGAGTCTGAAATATGGCCCCGGCTGGGCACAGCTACAAAATCATGATGCGTGGAAAAGGGAACAAACTCCATATCTTGAACGTGTTTTTGAGGGAAGTCTTTCCAAAGCAAATCGAATTTTAAGAATTATCGGATTTCATGTACATGATTTGAATATGATTCCCAGAAAGAGAGGGTATTTTAAAACAGGAAAAGAGAAAAAACAGCCATTAAGATTTTCAAAATCTGGAAATAAAAAGCTCGACGAGGCATATTCGAAACATTATTATTGGAATTAATCTCAGGCAAAGAAGCAGGAAATTATTAACCGGATGTAACCCGAACAAAGGGCTGCAGTCGACCCAAACAAAGGTATGGCAAGATGTCAAGAAAAGAATGGACATATGATCCTCATTCTGGAGGAAAAAAGATTCCAGAAACCATAAGACCACGAATACGTGAGAGAATCCTAACACACGCACAAAAACATTATGCCGGGAAATATAACAGAATCGATGTGAGATTTAATGGAAAGTTTTGCTATATTGATGCTTATACGGAACCATTTGTCCCTACGGATTATGATCCGGAACTTTTTGGCGGTAAGTCGCGTGAGGAACGTATTGAACAGTTGCGTGATGTTCCAACCCACCTGTGTCGTCTTCGTTTTTTTGGAGATGAAGATAAATGGTCGATGGCTTTCTATACTTACAGTCACATGAAGTACGAGCCGTCTTTTTTTGATAACGGAACTTGGCATGGTACGCCGGAGGAAGCATTCGATACTTCGTCTGTTTACTTGACCGATTGAAATAAGTCGAACAAATAAAGGATTAGCTTTATAACAAAAAGGAAGTTCCTATCTTATATTTTAAAAATTCTTATTGACAAACACCTTCTTCCTGTTTTCATATAGCAGGTCCTTAACCGTTCGGGGTTGCTTTCAATACTCTGAATTTCAAACTAACAAGGAGTGAAAAGTGATTGGGAAATCTTCGGCCCGTTTTGTCGTATTCCTTATGTTTTTTCTTCTGGTGCTCCCTGCCCTGGGCAGGGCATTTGAAGAGAGAGGACCTCGTAAAGACTTGGGTACAAGAAAGATTTGACGGTACGAAGCCTAACTGTTCCGAAACCAAAACCGTGGAAATCAGCCGGGACGATAAGGGTGTCTGGTTTATCACAGGCTCAGACAAGGTAAGTCTTTACAGGGTTTTTAAGGCCATGGGATATGCCGTGGCAACGGACCGGCTCTGGCAGATGGAGCTTTACCGGCGCCAGGCTTTAGGACGGCTGGCGGAAATCTTCGGATCAGAGCAGTTGAGCACAGATATTTACCTTCGGACCATCGGCTATTCGCAAGAAGAACTGGATCAGGCCGTTGATTCCCTGAAAAACGAAACCCGCAAGGTCATCCAGGGCTATGCCGATGGCATCAACTCGAGGATTAAGGAGATTAAGAACGATCCGTCTCTTTTGCCCGCTGAATTCCAGATTCTTACAGGTGCTGCCCCGGAAAAATGGACGTGCCAGGACATCCTTGCCTGGACTGCCATGATGCAGCGCAACTTTGACGCCGAGGCCCTGAATACCACCCAGATCGAAAATGCAACCCTGCTTCAGACCCTTATCCGGACCTACGGTCCCGAGCAGGGCAGCGGCATGTTCAATGACCTGAGATGGACCAACGATCCCGCCGCCCAAACCTATATCACAGACAGGCCTGTAGCGCATTCAGGACAGCACAAAGTCCCCTTTCTCAAATACGGGAAAGGCTCTGCTGCCGTATCCGGTACATGTTTCGAAAGAGTCTCGGACAGCATCAGGGATCGCCGGGAAAATGTGGTTAAAAAGCTTAAAAAGATCAATGCATTTGTCAAGATGGGAAGTTATGCCTGGGTGGTCTCCGGCAAGTTGACCGATACCGGGAATCCCATGATTTATTCAGGCCCCCAGATGGGATTTTCCGTTCCCGCCATCGTGGCCGAGGGATCCATCCGGGCCGGCGGGCTGAATATATCCGGTATGACGGTTCCGGGCGTCCCGTGCATCATCATCGGCAGAACCCCCCACCATGCCTGGTCCATGCAGGTCGGGCACGCACACACAACGGATTACTATATTGAAGCCCCCGAAGAGGTCACTTTCCACCGCCTGGAAACCATTAAGGTGGCAGGTGCCGACGATGTGGTGCTTCCGGTTTACCGGACCGTCCACGGCCCGGTGATTCAGCCCATGCCCTATGATCCCGACGACCAGACGAGCACGATTATTTCCTGGAAATACGCCCACCGGGATTATGAATTTAACACTATAGATGCTTTTCTGGACCTGGCACGGGCCCGGAATATGAACGATTTTGGCAAAGGCATTGAAAAGATGGGGGTGTGCCAGCATTTCTGCTACGCAGACAGGAAGGGGAACATCGCCTACTGGATGTCCGGGCGGAATCCGGTAAGGCCTGCCGGGGAATGGCGCTTGCCCCAGGGAGCGGTAGACACTCCCCTGGAATGGGACCGCAGAGTGCTCACTGCCCGGTCCACGGACCGGAATCCAGCCAGGGGGTATTACGCAGGATGGAACAACAAGTCCAATCCTGAGTATGACAACTGCTTTAACAGCACCATCGATATATTCGGTACCTTTCAAAGGTCCCATGTGATCTATGACTATTTTGACCAGGCTATCGCCGAAAACAGGCGGCTCTCTTTTGAAGATATCCGGGACCTGGCCCTGAATATCGCCTCCACGGATTCCTTTGGGAAAGGGGGAAACCCGTGGAAATTTGTGGCAGATTCTTTCACTGCGGCGGTTCGCGCCGCCAATGAAGACTCTCCTGTGGAAGGCCGGGTGCAGGCCCTAGAACTCCTGGAAAACTGGGACGGCCATTTCGTAAAAGGGGGAAAAGAGATGTGGGCCGTCGGAACGGACCTGGCAGACGCCTGGGTTCTCATGGATGCCTGGATCAATGAGGTATTGATTCTGACATTTGAAGACGAGTTGGGCGACGGACAGCCCCAAGGGGTTTTGTTCAACGTGCTTCTCCATGCGCTTGCCGGGGAAGAGGCATCTGTTGTCAATACCTATGACTGGTTCCAGAATAATAAAGACAAGGACGCCCCCCAGACGCCGGAAAATATCATTGTGAAGGCTCTTGATACGGTATTGGATCGCCTGGGCGACCAGCCCTGGGGAGAGGGTCTCCGGGAGGATATTGCCTATACCCATTCACTCCTGGGGGAAGTCCACAGGCATCCCTTTGCATCCCGGTCCACCTATGCCCATTGCCTGGAGTACGGTCCCCGCGGCCCGGTTCAGATCCAGAGCATGTTTCCCTTGGGCGAGTCGGGAAATATCCTTCTGGACTTGTCCGGAAACCCGGTTTTTGACGAT
>QKDP01000094.1 GCA_003252055.1 Desulfobacter postgatei
AAGGAAATTTCAATTTTTTTGTTCCTGCAGCAGTTTTTAAATTTTTTCCCGCTGCCGCATGGGCACAGTTCATTGGGTCGAATGGTCGTTGCTTTAATTTTCATAACATCTTAATCGCTTTCGCAGACCTCTCCCCAAAGGGAATGGGGGTATGCGTTTATAATTTCAAGTGTAACCAGATCCCCGATGGCGGCCTGGTCCGATGCAAAATGCACAATTTTGTTTGCATCGCTTCGGCCGAACATTTGTCTGGTATTTTTATTCTTCTTTACGAATCCGTCCCTGGGTTTAGGGCTGTCACCTTCCACCAGCACCGTAACTTTTTTCCCAATAAAGGCTTTGTTTTTCTTTTCTGTTATCTTTTCCTGGAAATCAAGCAGCTCGTTCAGCCGGTCCCGTTTGGTCTGTTCATCCAGCTGGTTTGAAAATTTGGCAGCCGGTGTGAATGACCTTGCTGAATAGGCAAAGGCAAAGACCGCATCAAATTCTACGGTTTCAAGCAGATTCATGGTCTGCTCAAAATCAGACCGGGTTTCACCCGGAAACCCCACAATAATATCCGTGGACAGGGCAATGTCCGGGCAGGCCTGCCTCAGGGATGAAATTCTTGTAAAATAGGTGTCGCGGTCATACTTGCGGTTCATCCGTTTTAATATGCCGTTTGAACCGGATTGAACCGGCAGATGAAGATGATTGCACACCTTGTCAATATCCTTCATCGCCTGGATCAGATCCTTGGATAAATCCTTGGGATGGGATGTGGCAAACCGGATACGTTCAATCCCGTCCACCCTGCTGACAAGGTGAAGCAAATCAGCAAAGGATACCTGTCCATCATTACCGGCATAGGAATTGACATTCTGGCCCAGCAGGGTAATCTCACGCACCCCGGAACCTGCCAGCCCTTCAATTTCTTCTACAATGGCAGATGGATTCCGGCTTTTTTCCTTTCCCCGGACATAGGGCACCACACAATAGGTGCAAAAATTTTCACATCCCTGCATGATGGTTACAAAGCGTGACACCTGAATTTTTCCGGGCAATAGATTTATAGGGGCATCCTTGACAAAGCCTTCAAAAATGTTTTCGCTGGGTTCCGTGTCCACAATGCGGGTTTCACCGGCAGCCATTGCTTTAATATGGGTTTCAAAACGCCCAAAGGCCTGGGTACCTAAAACCAGGTCAAGATGCGGCAGGCGTACAAATGCTTTTTCCTTTTCTTTTTGTGCCACACAACCGGCCATGACGGTCAGCGGGCGTTTTCCTTTAATCCGTGTGCCTGCAAAACGGCCCAGAAAGCTATAGGCCTTTTCCTGGGCCTTATGGCGGATGGCGCAGGTATTGCATAAAACCAGATCCGCCAGGTCCGGATCATGGGTTTGTTCATACCCTGCATTCTTCAAAAGGCCTGCCAGAATCTGGGAATCATACACATTCATCTGGCACCCGATGGTGTTTACATAGGCTTTTGGCTTATCTTGACTCAAAATAAAAGTCCTTTTTCAACGCTTGGGTGACCATATTTACCTCGTCCTGCCGGTCCGGGGGCATGGCAAGCCGGATATGGCCGGTTCCGGGCTCCAATGTTGTGACCACGGCTATACCTTCATAGGCTTCAAAAATAAAACGGATAAATCCGATTTTTGTTTTATCCACCATATATTCTTTTACAACAGATTGCATAATATTTTAAACTTAATCCTTTATGAACCGTATAACATACCACCAACAAAGCCGGTTTCTCAAGAGTTTTGTCTGAACAAAATCGCTGTAATCCATTTGAAATTGGCATTAACCCGCAGCGACTGCGATGAACGGATTGACACAGCGTAACCCAAGAAGGTATAACCTTGGCATTCCATGGAGATCAAACTTACATATTCGACACCTGACAGGGATGTTGTTCAAAGACTTCAAGAGGCCCTTGGATGCCATCATGTTATTGCCGGTCTGCTGGTGGACAAAGGGATCACAACAGCTGATGAGGCCAGATTTTTTCTGAATCCGAATTATTCAAGACTGAGCAACCCCTTTAAATTAAAGGATATGGGCAAGGCGGTACAGCGGATTCATACGGCAGTACGAAACAAGGAAAAAATTCTTATTTTTGGTGATTTTGATGCGGACGGGGTCACGGCCACGGCCATGCTTTACCAGTTCCTGTCCCTGGTGGAAGCAGATCTGTCCTGGTATGTGCCCCACAGGGCAAAAGAAGGGTACAGCCTTCAATTGCCCCACATTGAGATGGCCGCGTCCATGGATGTGGACCTGATCATTACGGTGGACTGCGGCATCAGTTCCCATGAAGCGATTCAGGCGGCAGCCAGGGAAGACATCGACGTCATCGTCACCGACCACCATGAACCGGACATCACCATCCCAAAGGCCTTTGCCGTGATCAATCCAAAGCAGGCCGACTGCAACGCCTGTCTTGAATACCTGGCCGGTGTCGGCGTGGCATTTTATCTGATTATGGGCTTGCGCAAAATATTCAGGGACAATGGGGTATGGGAACAATACCCGGAACCCAAATTGTCCGAATACCTGGACCTGTTCACCATCGGCACCATAGGTGATATGGTTCCCCTGGTGCAGGACAACCGGGTTCTTTGTGTGGCAGGAATGAAACGCATTCGCATGGGCCTTCGGCCGGCACTTGTCTCCATGGCCCGTACATCAAGAGTTGACATGGACAAGCTGGATTCCGACGACATTTCATTTAAAATCGTGCCAAGGCTTAATGCTGCGGGCCGCATATCACATGCAAGAATATGTGTTTCCCATCTGACCTGCCCGGCCCCGGCCCAGACCGAGACAACCGCAGTCCTTCTTGATGAACTGAACAGAAAACGCCAATTGATTGAAAAAGAGATTATCGAGGACATTGAAGGGCGTATTGCGGGCGATCCATCCATACTTGAAAACCAACTGATTGTATTGTGGGACAACAAATGGGAAGCATCCGTGCTTGGCATTGCCGCATCACGGCTTGCCCGAAAGCATGTCTGTCCGGTGGTGCTGCTGAACTCAAAGGACGACATTGCAAAAGGGTCATGCCGAAGTATTAACCAGATAAATATACACGAGGTATTGTCTGAAACCCGGGACCTGCTGGAAACATTCGGGGGGCATGCCATGGCAGCAGGACTGTCCGTCAGAAAGGAAAACCTGACGCGTCTGAAACCAGCTCTGAAAGACATCCTGGCGTTAATCTGCACCGAAAAAGATTTTAAACCCGTCCGGAAAATTGATGCCGTGATCAAGATTGCAGATATTACCCTGGAACTTGTCAGCCAGATAGATATGCTTCGCCCCTTCGGCACCGGCAATCCGGAACCGGTCTTCCTTATGGAAAATATGTGGGTGGCGTCTTCCGTCATCATTGGCGGCTGCCATCGAAAAATGACTCTTAAGGATCAAAGCGGGGAACACCAGGTGGAGGCATTGCACTTCAATCTGTCTGACACGACCAGCCTGCCCGAATTTTTCCCAAAACTGATGGTAAAGCTTAAGGCGGACAGATTTAAGCAGAATCGCGTTCAGGTTATTGTTCAGGATATGTGATTCAACCTTTTATTACACTGATCGCCAGCCACGCCGTATAACTTACATAGACCAGGAAAAGCATTCCTCCCTCAAAACGGTTGATGCGGCCCTGCTTTTTTCTGAATCCATAACCAACGACAAAAAGTGAAAGTGTCAGTATGCCCATGACAGCCATATCCCGATAAAGGGTCTCAGCTTCCACTGCAACAGGATGAATCACCCCTGATATGCCGACAACCGCCAGGGTATTAAACAGATTGGAACCAATCACATTTCCCAGAGCCAGTTCATGCTCGCCCTTTCTAGCCGCCAGGATAGAAGATGCAAGCTCC
>QKDP01000154.1 GCA_003252055.1 Desulfobacter postgatei
GTTGAAGATAGTTTGATTGTTTTTTAAGAGCCCCCTTTTCAGTTTTCTGAAGAAGGGGGCTTTGGGGATTAAGGTTAGCCAACCGGAAGGATTGCTTTGCGGTATTGTTCGTTGAGAACTTCCGCCATGGCAAGATAAATAGCGCTCAGTCCGCAGATGATACCTTCAAAACCGGCAATTGTTCCGATAAGGTGTGAACCTGTCCAGTCTTTGATTGCAAGAAGAAAAAATAATACTGTCAGCGATGCAAAAACAAACTGAAGGCCTCTGTTCGATTTTAATGTCCCGAAAAACATGAACAGTGTAAAGAGGCCCCACATGAACAGATAGCAGGCCATGAATTTTGCGGGCGTCGGGGTTGCCCAACCGAGTTTGGGCAACAGAATAAGCGCCACCAGAGTCAACCAGAAGTGGCCATAGGATATGAATGCCGTAACGCCAAAAGTATTCCCTTTTTTAAACTCAAGAATACCGGCAATAATCTGGGCCGCACCTCCGTAAAAAAGACCCATTGCCAGAATCATGGAACTGATTTCAAAAAAACCGGCATTATGAATGTTCAAAAGCACGGTTGTCATTCCAAAGCCCATCAATCCAAGAGGTCCCGGATTTGCCAAAGTTTCGTCTCTCATTTTTCTACTCCTGTTTCTAAATGGTTAAAAATTGTAAACTGCTTCTATCACAATTAGCAAACATTGTGCCATCGGACTATTGCGGGTTTCGAGTCGGTTTATTGCCGTAAATAATCAGCCCATATGCCCATTATCATGAGTCACAATACACCGGACAGTTTTTGAAAGCCCGAAACGCCTTGTCATCAACGTTTTGAGGGACGCCGAATAATTATTTAAAACGCAACGTGCAGACTGAATTGCAAATAAATGGCTGCTTAATTCTGCTGAAAAAAAAGTGTGTGGGGGAGGATTAAAACGGGGAAAGAGAATGCTTGGGGCGGATATGACCCAAAATAGGACTGCCTTGCCTTATTTTAGGGCATATCTATCCCATGGGCCATCATTTTGCGATAGAGTGTCTTGCGGGAAATACCCATTTTTTTAGCGGCTTTTCCTCTGTGCCACCGGGAGAGATCAAGGGCAGAAAGAATAAACTGTTTCTCAAACCGGACAACGGCATCAGTCAGCGGAAGGTCTGCGGCTAAATCCGAAACGGCAATGACGCCTGAGGGGCGGGCGGGTGGAATCTCAGGGAGGGCGAGACCCGGGGGAACAATACAATCAAGACCGTGAAAGCCGATGTACCTGCGGAGAACGTTCTGGAGTTCTCTGACATTTCCGGGCCAGTGGTAATTGTATAGCGCTTGTATGTCTTTTTCGGGCAAGGCATAAAAGTGAAGGGGTGATTTCATCCGGCTGAAAAAATAATCGGCAAGGAGCGCAAGATCTTCCTTCCGTTCACGAAGGGGCGGGATATCTACCGGTATCACATACAAGCGGTAAAAAAAATCGCTACGGAGCCTGCCCTTTTGAACCTCTTCCCATAGATTCTGGGTGCTGGCGGCAACAATCCTGAAATCGGAATAAAGTACCTCATTGCTCCCGACCGGCGAATAGCCACCCCCTTCTATTACCCTCAGGAGCTTGACCTGCATGCTCAGGGAAAGTTTTTCAACTTCATGAAGAAACAGGGTACCGCCCTGTACATAGGAAAGAACGCCCTTTCTGTCATTGTCGGCACCGGTAAAAGCTCCTTTTACATGACCAAAAAATTCGATTTCCAGAAGAGATTCAGAAGTTGCATCACAATTGACAGAGAGAAACGGTGCGTTTTTTCGGGGGCTGATATCGTGTATAGTTCTTGCAACCAGTTCCTTTCCTGCCCCCGATTCGCCGTGGATAACAACGCTGTCAGCAACGGCTGCCGCCCGTACAATGATGTCATAGATCTCCTGCATTTTCCGGCTTTTGCCGATGATATTGCAGAACGTGAAGCGCTCGCCCATTGAGGACTGAAACAGTGAATACTGTTGCTGGAGCTGTTCGGATTTACGTTTTACGGCGTCTTCCTGAATTTTGCGGAGGGTAATATCCTGAAGCGTTGTAACTGCGCCTGTAATCTTGCCTACGTGGTCAAAAACAGGAGCCGCCAGGAAATTTATATATCTTGGCCTCCCGTTAATATTTTCAAAATAGTCTGTTGCCTCCCAGGCATTCGGCACAATGCTGGACTGTGCCGGATTTTTTGTGCCATATATTTTAAGGAATTTTTTGTAGTCCTGCTCAATAACAAGATCGGCCAGAACGGGCCGTTTGCTGGAATAAAAAATTTTCCACTGGTGGTCTGTGCCGATAATTTCTTCAGCGGAAACGCCGCTAAGAACTTCAAAGGCTCTGTTCCAGACCTTTACCCTGTGGTCGCTTCCTATGGCAAACTGGGCTATCGGCGTATATTCAAGCATAATAAAATCCGGCCTCGGGTCTTTAGCTTTTCTAAAAATTCAGGGATAAGTTCAGCATTAAAATTTTGCGGGATATAATGCAGGGCGTTTTTGAGGGCCACAGCGGTCTGTGACCAGGTGAGGCGCCTCCCCCTGCCACGCGCTCTGCGGATTCCGGGAACAAACTGTTGTTCCGGCTGCAGGGTATCCGGCAGGCAGATGGTTGTGGTCAGTGGTGACGAATTGCTCATATTTTTCCCTTTATGCCGTCCAAACACGGGTTTGCGGTTCAGGCACAAGCTTGGTGCCTGCCGACATTGTCAAGCGCCTTGTATAGTCATCCAATCATGGCCTTGTCTGGCATTATTTTTGATAAATGACCATCTAAAACCATCTAAAAATTTTCAAGCAAGAATCGAGCCTATAAAAACCAAAATGGGCAACGGTATTGCGTTAAATTCGGATTGCTTTTCCTTATGCTGTCGATAAGAGACCCTCATCATAAAAATAATGTTGGTCCGTTCCTTAAATGGGAGAAGGAGGACATTATGCCTTATAGACCGATTGACATTGCTTGACAAAAGTCCGGGCGTCATTTTACAGTCTTTTCCACATTTCCAAATTAAACAAGGGGAGAGGATGTCTGATCGCGCCAACCATATTCATCGTAAAATTATCAGGATATGGTTAATGGAAACAATGGTGATCTTCTTTTTCTGCACTTTTTGCCAGGCCGAGGATTTACATTTGCAAAAGGCACGGTCGTATACCGGAAAAGAAGACATCAAGGGCTGGGCAATGAGCGAAAAGCTGGATGGGATAAGGGGATACTGGGACGGCAGGCGCCTGTTGACCCGAAAGGGGCTGCCCCTTCACCCGCCGCCATGGTTCATTAAAAATTTTCCTGCCTTTGAATTGGATGGCGAGTTGTGGAGCAAACAAGGGGATTTTGAATTTATCCAGTCTGTGGTGCTCGATGCTGAGCCCGGCCCGGGGTGGGGAAAAATCAATTACCACATTTTTGAAGTGCCCAACCAGAAGGGGACATTTTTTCACCGGCTTGCCAGGGCGAAAGAATGGTTCAAATCCCATCCTGCCCCCCATGTCAAAGTGATCCGGCAGACGTTGATTCAAGACAGATCAGATCTGGATCGTTTTTTTCTGGAAGTGACATCAAGGGGCGGTGAAGGGGTTATCGTAAAAAAACCCAATATACCCTATCACACAGGCAGAAGCGCCCATGTTCTCAAGGTTAAAAAAGCCCGGGACATGGACGGTCTTGTCATTGGTATAAACGAGGGCAATGGAAAATATGAAAATGCCATGGGATCGCTTACGTTGAAATTGGAAAACGGCGTTATTTTTAAATTAGGGACCGGGTTCACTGACCGGGTTCGGAACAATTCGCCTGCCGTTGGGACAATAGTGACCTTTAAATATCATGGGTTCAGTAAAAACGGGGTTCCGAAATTCGCCTCT
>QKDP01000294.1 GCA_003252055.1 Desulfobacter postgatei
TCTTTCCAGTGCCGCATTCGTAGCCCTAAATTTTCCACCATTTGGCTGTAAATGGTACTGGATCTTAAAATCAGCTTCGTTTTTCCACGTCTCTATTACTTGTGCTGTATTATCGGTTGAACCGTCATCTATGACCAGCCATAAAAAATTCCTACTGGTCTGTTGGCAAAGCGATTTATAAAGCTCAGGTAAAATGTCGGCCCGATTGAATGTCGGCGTATATATTGTAAGAAGTTTTGTCATAGTTTAAGTTTATAGCTTATTTTATAAGAAAGTCTGTGGAACCTACACAGCTCTTTAAACTTTCGTTGTGGGCTGAACCACGGTGAAAAATCAGATCGGCCCGTGGCTGTTTTTATATGAAAAGATGGTTAATATTTTTCCCAATGGAGCACTATGGAAAGGATGACGGTTACCATCAGATACCTAAACAGTTATTATCTCGATATAAAATCGTTGTTTCGGCCATCTCCGTACCAGATGGTTTTAAACCTTCTATCGTCAGGGCTCGGAAATCTTTCGATTTCAGCTTATTAACAGCTTCGTGATAATGGGCACGGTGGGTGTCATCAAGCAAAATCACCCCACGTTCAGACAAATAGGGCAGGGAAGTAAATACACAGTTGACCCTATCCCTACCATCCACCAAAATAATATCGAACTGCCCTCCAATCCGACCTATTGTGCGGCAATATTGCCCATTATAGTCTTGCTCTTGAAATATTACCTCCGCATTATCGGGCAACCGTCTTCTGATATCTTCATACCAATCAGGATTATATTCAACGGAAGTAATGGTGCCTACCCGCTTGGCAAAAAACAGGGTCGAAAAGCCGCTGCCAAACTCAAAAACTCGAAAATCCTTTTGCAGTCGCTGATTCAGCAATCTAATCAATGCATAATTCATCCATGGATAGGCATTGCCATCATTATCTAAGGGACACTTTTCAGCAATACTTTTCATCCAGCCACTGGTATGTAAATATGATTTTGGGTTTCGGATCAAAAGACGATAAGCCCGACAATTGACTGTTGCATTCGGCATCAGCGTTTGTAACAAAGTCTTCATGTCAGACCTCCTTGCTGTTATTCAAGGTGTCGAGACCTTTGTGCTTTAAATAAAGTTTGGCATATTTATAGAATGTGCCTTCAAAGTTGCCCAAGGCAATGACAAACCCGGCCCAGCCATCAAGACAACCCAGCTTAAGAAAATACATGGAAAATGCGGCCCAGAATCCATGGGCCAGGGCTGTCAACATCCCTGATCGTTTACCTTGGGATAAAAGCTTTTCGGCGCCAAGGGTGGAGTACCTGTTGGCTTTATGGATCACCTCTTCCAGACTTTTGAAAGGGATCTGGTGAATCGCGGATTTCAAGTATCCGCAGGCGCGGTTACTGACCACCTGATAGCGCTCATGCACGGCATCCGGCTCAAAAACCAGGGTACCCCTGCGAAATAACTGGGGTTGTCTGAAGTCCGGGTAAAATCCGGCATGCCGTATCCATCTGCCCATGAAATAATTTTTCCGGGGAACATAATACGCGTCAAGGCTTTGGGGGGCGTTAATGATGGCCTTGATCTCATCTCTGGCGTCCATGGTGCACCGTTCATCGGAATCCAGACTGAATATCCACTCATGGGTGCAGGCGGCAATGGCATCGTTTCTCAAGCGCCCGAATCCTTCAAAGGGGATCTGGACGACCCTTGCCCCGTATTCCTCTGCAATTTTGGCCGTATCGTCCGTGCTGAACGAATCGGCCACAACAATCTCATCCGCCCATACGACGCTTTTAAGCGCATCCCTGATTTTGTCCGCTTCATTAAAGGCGATAATATAAACCGAGAGCTTAGTCACAGGCTTTTTCCTCCCTGTCAATGGTGCCGCCGGAATCAGCCACGTCCAAACTGTCCAGCCCCTGGGTGCAAAAATAATCATCACTATTGCAGCAGTGTGCAAGTAACGCGTCATTGTCCGCCAATCGGTCCCTGGGATTCTCCTTGTGCCAAAGGTGGTAGCAGATGGCTCTGAAAGGATTTTCCTTTCTCTTTAGCCCATAGTTATACAACCGGGTAACAAATTCGGCATCCTCCCTTCCCCAACCGATAAATTCATGATTGAATCCGTTGACGGCCTCAGCATCTTTTTTAAAAATCCCCATATTACATCCACGCAGCCCGGACAGTCCGGTCTTGGTCCGGGAAGGAAAAAAGGGAATCCGCACAATATGATGCCAGTTGGAAATCTTTGCCAACAGCGCAAAGCTCATAACTCTAATTAAGGATGAAATATCCCTGTGATCAAACTGATCCGCCGCACCCTCGTTTACCAGCACCCGTTTACCCTGAAAAAAAGCGCCCTGTTCAGCCAGATCATGATGATCAGACACAAAATGTTTTTCCGGGATACAGTCCCCATCCAGGATAACCAGGTATTCACCCTGGCATGCAAGGATGGCCCTGTTTCTAATCTGTGCCAGTCTGAAGCCGTTATCCGGTTGCCATACATGTTTGATAATCGGATTTTCGTTTGCCAGATAGGGGACAAGCATCTGCCGGGTTTCAGGGCCGGACCCGTCGTCCGCCACGATAATTTCATGGGGCAGACAGGTCTGGGCCAAGAGCCCGTCCAGTACTTTTTTCAATGCATCCGGCCGGTTATAGGTGGTAACGATTACTGAAATTTTCATGCAATCTTTTCCCGGATCATATCAAAAACCGCATCCACACTAAGATCCTGCATACACCGAAACCCCCACTTTTTGCAAGGCTGCCAGGCATAACAGGGCGCGCACGGGTAATCTTTTGAAATGACGGTGTGAATCGCGCCGTAGGGTCCGGTCCTAACAGGATTGGCCGGACCGAATATGGCAAAAACCGGAACATTAAGGGCCGCTGCCATGTGCATGGGACCGGTGTCGTTGCAGATGAAAAACCTGGCATTCTGGATCACGGCCAAAAGATCTTTCAATCCGGTCTGACCGGCAATGGAAACGGCATTTCCCTTTGATGCTTCCACAACCTTGCGGGCAATATCGGCCTCAGCCCAAGAGGCAATGACCACCACGGGCATATCCAGGCGTGAGGCAAGCTCACCATATCGTTGGGCCGGCCACCGGTTGGCGGGCTTTCCCGCAGAGGGGCTTATAATAGCATACTTTTCAGGCAGATTTTTGCATATGCGAGGGTTGGGATTAAATGGGGCAAAGGGATAGATAATCCGGTCGGTGCGGCAGCCCATGAATTCAGCAATTTTAAGATACCGGTCAATGGCATGGATGTTCATGGATCCATGGATTTTATGGGTATAGAAAAAGGGACTGCCCTCATCAGACTCCTTAAATCCCAGGCGGACAGGGGCCTTGGAAAACGCAGAGATCACACCGGAACGAAACAGTCCTGACAAATCAATACACACATCATAGTGCTGTTCTGCCAGCCCCCGCCTCAAATCATTTATCTCCTTTAGTGTCAGCCTGAGCCGGCCCAACTTTTTCCACTGGTCTTTCTTGATCACCCACAGGCGGTTGATCATGGGGTGCCCCTCCAGAAAGGTATGAAGCCCATGGGCCACCACCCAGTCGATCCGAGCCCATGGGAACCGCTGTTTCAATGCGTAAAGAAAGGGCATGGAGTGGACAATATCCCCCAGGGCACTGGGTTTGACAATCAGAATCCGGTTAACCCGGCCAAACAGATCCTTTCGGGCATCAGCCATTAAATCCCTCCTTTTCCAGAAAAGAGCTGCAGGCCGCCATCACCATATCCACACTTATTTTCTCCATGCATTTATGGTCAGTGGGACACTCTTTTTTCAGGCAGGGGCTGCAGGGCACCGGTTGCCTGACCATGACACTGTTTTTATTT
>QKDP01000015.1 GCA_003252055.1 Desulfobacter postgatei
GGCAGTGGAATATTATCTTAAGATGGTCCAGAAAAATTTCGAACTTATTAACGAAAGCCTGGATATGCGCCGGGAACCCATGCGCGATGAAATTGTCGAAAACATGCTTGCCGGCTACCGTTATGTCAACAACCTGCTTGACCAGGATTTAAGCATGCTGGAGCGAAGCGGGCTCCACCATTTCCTTGAACTGAACCATATTGTCCTGTGCGGGGAGGACTTAGAAAAAAGAAAGGATTTCCAGCAGCACATCCTGGCCACAAGCGAGCGGTTTTACAGCCAGAATGAATTCTGCATCAAGCACCTGCGTTCCTGGGCAAAGAATCATAAGCATGTCTCATCATGGAAACGCGCCGCCGGCGTGTATATTCTCCATGTCAGCCAACCCCAGCTCTTTTTTGAAGGCAACCACCGGACCGGCGCACTTCTGATGAGCAGCATTCTTGTCCGTGGCGGCAAGCCCCCTTTTGTTCTGACGGTGGACAATGCCAAAGCATATTTTGACCCGTCAAGCCTTGCCAAAGCCACAAAAAAGGATTTTATGGGTAACTTATATAAGCTGCCAAAAATAAAAAAAAATTTTGCAAAGTTCCTTGAAGCCCAGGCCAACCCGGAATTACTGATCCGGCCGTCCTGACACCTGCCCCCAATTCTCGAAAGCCCGGCCCAAAGGGGCTTTTCTCCCCCTGCCTTCCTGACTTACATACCCCTCATTAAATCCTAACAAAATCATAACATTTGAATAGTAGTAATACGAAACGTGTTCATTCTTAGCCCAAAGAATAGCTTAAAACGTTAACAACAGGAGAAACAGATGAAACTTAAATCTTTACTTAATGTTGCTTTATCCGCTGCTGTTGCAGCAACCTTCATGATTGCGGGCTCCGCAACTGCAGGTGAAACCAAAATCACCGGTGCCGGCGCCAGCTTTCCTGCACCAATTTACAGCGAATGGTTCAAAGACCTTGCCAAAAAAACCAATGGCGAAATCAAAGTGGACTACCAGTCCATCGGTTCCGGTGGCGGCATCAAAAACTTCATTAGCCACACCGTTGATTTTGGTGCCAGTGACGCAGCCATGAAACAGGAAGAAATTGATCAGGTCCCCGAGGGTGTTCAGCTGCTGCCCATGACTGCAGGTGAAATTGTTATTGCCTACAACCTCCCCGGCATTGACGGCCTCAAACTGCCCCGGGACGTATATCCCGAAATTTTCCTGGGCAAAATCACCAAATGGAATGACGCCAAAATCGTTGCTGCCAACCCCGGCGTAAAACTGCCTAACACCCCCATCACCGTTGTTGTCCGTTCTGACAAATCCGGTACCACTTTCGGTTTTACCGGCCATTTAAGCGCCATCTCTTCTGATTTTAACTCTGCTGTAGGCCAGGGCAAAATGGTTCAGTGGCCCGCCAAAAACATGGTAAAAGGCAAAAAGAACGATGGTGTATCTTCCGCCATCCGCCAGACCCCCGGCGCCATCGGTTACACCGAATACGGTTTTGCCACGCTGAACAGCCTGCCCATGGCATGCCTGGAAAACCAAGCCGGCAAATTTGTATGCCCCGGACCTGAAGGTGGTGCTGCCGCCCTTGCCAACGCTGTTCTGCCCGAAAACATGATCGTGTTCATCAACGATCCTGCAGGCGATGCATCCTACCCCATTGCAACCTTTACCTGGATGATGTTCTACAAAAAGAACAAAAGCCCAGAACTGGCCGAAGCCCTTCGCAACATGGTTGAATACTGCCTGGACGAAGGTCAGAAAATTGCCGACAAAGCCGGTTATATTCCCCTTCCTGAAAGTGTTGTAGAAAAAGTTAGAGCCGCCTCTAAAAACATCCAGTAAAACGATCTTCTTTCTTGATCAGAGGGGCACTTTCATTTTAGGATGAGAGTGCCCTGTTTTTTATCTGGAGACTTAAGAAATGGCCGACAATAAATTTCTGGGTAATGTCGGTGGTAAGACATTATCCAAACCGCCCACCCCGGGCGACATTTTTTTTGACAAATCATTCAGATTCCTGACCCGGGCTTTTACCTGGGCCACCGTTTTCCTGCTAGCGTTCATCGTCTATAAAATCGGAGGGAAAGCGTTGCCGGCTTTTTCGGACCTGGGAATCAAATTTTTGTTCACCTCTGCCTGGGATTCCGGCGAAGATCTGTACGGTCTTCTGCCCCAGATATGGGGAACACTCTACAGCTCATTTCTTGCCCTTATTCTTGGTGGTTTTTTCGGAATCACCATTGCAATATTCATTACCCAGGATTTTCTTCCGTATAAAGTTGAATTTGCATTAAAAAATATTATTGAACTGCTGGCCGCCATCCCAAGTGTTGTCTACGGGCTGTGGGGCATTTATGTTCTGATACCGCTGATCCGTCCGTTTGCCAATTTTCTGCATGAGTACCTGGGCTGGATTCCTTTTTTTTCCACCCGGCTTTCGGGTCTGGGCCTTCTTCCGGCAGCACTGGTGCTGTCAATCATGATCCTGCCCACGGTTGCGGCCATCTCCCAGGATGCGTTTAAGGCCATACCCCATAAAACCAAGGAAGCCGCCTTCGGCATGGGCACCACCCGCTGGGAAGCCATTTTGCGCGTTATGCTGCCCACGGCATCCGGTGGTATTTTCGGTGCCCTTGTACTGGGGTTTGGCCGGGCGCTTGGTGAAACCATGGCCCTTGCCATGCTTGTCGGCAGTATGCCCACACTTACCCTGTCCTTCTTTTCTCCGGCAGATACCATTGCCGCCCTTCTAGCCAACACCTTTCCGGAAGCAGACGTCGGGCTTGAAACCGGCGCGCTGATGTATGCCGCCTGCGTGCTCTTGCTGATTACCCTGATCGTTAATATTGCAGGTGCTGTCATTGTTGCCAAGGCCACACCGGGAGGAGATAAAAAATGAGCCAGGCCCGCCCTCAACGACCACAGCTGGAACGCCAGCCCATGGAGCCAAGAGCGCTTAAATCAATCGTTTTAAGCGCCATCACCATTGTCTGCGCGATCACAGCATGTATTCCCTTATTTTCAGTTCTTATCATGCTGTTGTACCGAGGCGGCAAGCGACTGACCTTTCAACTGTTCTACACCCTGCCGCCGGGTGCTTTTGACGGCCCCGGGGTCGGCGGATTCGGCAATGCCATCTTGGGTACCGCTTTTATGGTGGGTATTGCCGGTTTGATCAGCGTCCCTTTTGGCATCCTGGCAGCAATTTATCTGGCAGAACTTGACCCCTACAGCAAAATTTCCGAAATTGCCAGATTCTGCGCAAAAACCATGACCGGTCTGCCCTCTATCATTGCCGGCGTTTTTGCCTACGCTATTGTTGTCCTTGTCATGGGTCATTACTCTGCATGGGCCGGGGGCATTGCCCTTTCCCTGCTGATGATCCCCACCGTCATGCTTACGGCCGAAGAAGCCATTAAAATGGTGCCCAATCCCATGCGTGAAGCAGCCTACGGCATGGGATGCACCCCTGCCCAAAGCCTGGTCAAGGTTATTTTGCCCGTTGCCATGCCCGGCATCATAACAGGCGTTGTCCTTGCCGTGGCCAGGGCTGCCGGAGAAACAGCACCGTTGCTGTTCACGGCCCTTTTTAGCGAAAGCTGGCTTTCCCCCAACAATCCCACGGCATCTTTGGCCGTACTGATCTACAACTGGTCATCCAGCCCCTACGAAAATCTTATTGAACTGGCCTGGGCGGCATCGCTGATTCTTGTTGTACTGGTATTTGTTCTCAATATTATCAGCCGCATCATCGGTGGTAAAACCAAACTGTAATTTTAGACGATGAATAAGGGAGTATAAACGCCCATGGAAGCATTAAAAGAAGTTAATGCAAACGAACCCTATGAAAACGACCTGCCGGCGGATGTTGCATTGGATTGTAAGGCCCGGCAGATTTTTTACAGTGATTTCCTTGCTGTCCGGGACAGTCACGTACCCATAAAAAGAAACCAGATCACCGGCTTTATCGGACCTTCCGGGTGCGGTAAAAGTACGGTACTCAAAAGTATCAACCGCATGAATGACTTGATCCGGGGATTCCGGTTTGTGGGGGATATCCATTTTCACGGGGTCAATATCTATGACAGCAATATTGACCCTGTGTCGGTTCGCCGCAACATCGGCATGGTGTTCCAGCAGCCCAACCCATTTTCAATGTCCATCTTTGAGAACGTAGCCTTTGGCCTGCGCCTGAACCGGTATAAAGGGGACATGCACGAAAAGGTTGAAAAGGCCCTTAGAAGTGCAGCCCTGTGGAACGAGGTAAAGGACAAACTTAAAAACAACGGTCTGTCCCTTTCCGGCGGCCAGCAGCAGCGTCTGTGCATTGCCAGGGCCATTGCCACGGAACCCCGTGTTCTTCTCATGGACGAACCCTGCTCCGCACTGGACCCCATTGCCACCCGCATGATCGAGGAGCTGATGGTGGAACTGAAAAAACAGTTCACCGTTGCCATCGTAACCCACAACATGCAGCAGGCAATGCGTGTGGCCGACCAGACGGCTTTCTTTGCCGTGGACATCTCCAAGGGCGGCCGTACCGGTTACCTTGTTGAAATGGGCCCCACCAAAGAACTGTTTGAAAATCCCCAGGAAGAACTGACCAAAGAATACCTGCAGGGGGAGTTCTCCTGATCCGACGCCCTTTGCACAATCAAACGCAAAACCCCTGGAAAAGATGCTTTCCCAGGGGTTTTGTCGTTTTTTTGATTCATGAATCCACTACAAATTTGACAATCTTCGTGAACTGATAAATAATTCGTGTATTTTTTAAACCAATAGGTCGATAATACTATGCACACAGTTTTCACCCAAGTCAAAAATGCATTGGGCAAACCCTATGACGATCTTCACTTTTTATTGAATTGCTTTAAAGAAGTGTTAAAGGAAAATAATCAACAGAAGCTGGTTGGTTTGCTTCCGTGGCTGACGCTAACAGTTCCCTCAGATCCGGACCTAATGAGCAAAGAATACATCCATATGATGTCGATGTGTTTTCAGCTGTTAAATCTGGTCGAGGTGAACGGGGCGGTACAAAGCCGCCGCCATGCAGAAGATGAGGATATGGCTCAGGTGAACGGGCTGTGGGCCAATCAGTTCCAATATTTGAAGTCCAAGGGTATCACCGAATCCCAAATTCTAAAGGTACTGCCTAAAGTTTTGGTCGAACCGGTTTTAACCGCACATCCGACAGAAGCCAAACGCGCTGTTGTGTTGCAGGAATACCGCCAGTTATACCTGTTGCTGGTTAAGCGCGAAAACCAAATGTACACCCGGATTGAACAAGCGGAAATTCGGCAGGAGATCAAACAGATTTTGCATCGCTTGTGGCATGTTGGAGAGATCTATATTGAAAAGCCGCGGCTGGCGTCGGAGTTGGACAATATTCTGTACTATCTGACCAATGTTTTTCCCGGTGTGATTATGATGTTGGATAAGCGTTTGCGTCAAGCCTGGAAAGAATCCGGATTCGATCCAACGGTGCTTAATGACTCGGATTTACTTCCGGTGCTGTCGTTCGGAAACTGGGTTGGCGGAGACCGTGACGGACACCCGCTGGTGACACCGGAAATTACCAAACAAACGATCGAAAAGCTGCGTATTCATGCGTTTTATATCATTAAAAATGAATTGAAAGACTTGGCGCAAAAGCTGAGTATTTATCACAATATCTCGGACGTGAGCAAGAATTTTGCTGCGCGGATTAAAGAACTGCGACAGGAAGTTGGCGTTAATGCCGACGTTGAGTTCGAAGAACATGCCCAGGAGATCTTTAAGGCGTATGTATTGATTTTGATTCAGAAAATTCCGATTGATCTGAGCCGGGAGTTCAATCTTGAATTAGAAGACAAGCCGAATAGTTACCAAAGTTCCATTGATTTGATTGCTGATTTAAACTTGCTTTACGACGAGTTGGAGAAATGTGGCATCGGCGAGGTCGCCCATGTTGATGTTGGGCGGATGAAGCGGATTTTGAAGATCTTTGGTTTCCATTTAGCAAAGTTGGATATCCGGCAAAACAGCGCTTATCATGACAAGGCATTAAAACAGTTGGTTACCGCATCGCTGGGGGCGCAAGCAGCCGCGCAGATTGAAGAGTCCCAGGACGCCAGGCGCGCTTTCCTGGATCAGGAACTGAAAATCAACCGTCCGTTTTTGGTGCATCATAAAAGCCTCGATCTGGAAGGACAAAATGTGATTGGGGCCTTGCAGGTCGTCAGTGATCATGTTCAACGTTACAGCCCTAATGCTTTCGGAAAGCTCATTGTGAGTATGACCCGAAATACGCAAGATCTGCTTACAGTTTACCTGTTCCTGCGCGAAGTCGGTTTAATCGTGAAAAAAGACGATCACCTGGGGGCGGTTCTTCCTGTTGTGCCGCTTTTTGAAACGATTGAAGACTTGAAGTTCAGCGCAGGCATTCTGGACGATTACCTGAGCTATCCGATTGTGAAAAACAGTTTGCAGATGCAGTCGTGGAGGAATCCCAACGGCGAATTGATTCAGGACGTGATGGTCGGTTATTCCGACAGTAACAAGGACGGCGGAGTCCTGGCCAGCTCCTGGTTCTTGCATGAGGCACAGAAAGAATTGACGCAAATAGGCAAAAAACACGGCGTGAAAATCCGTTTTTTCCACGGTACCGGTGGCAGCATCAGTCGTGGTGCGGGACCAAGTCATTGGTTCATCAAAACACTGCCGCACGGATCAATCAATGGTAAGTTTCGTGTTACGGAGCAAGGCGAGACCATTGAGCGAAAATATGCCAACCTGGTGAATGCTGCATATAACCTGGAGCTGATGCTTGCCAGTGTTACAGCACAAACCGTGCTGCACGAAAATACAAAAAACACACACGAAGAAGTTGAGAGTTTATTCCGCCGGTTAGGTGATCGGGGGCGTCATTATTACCGACAACTGATTGCCGATCCTGATTTTATCACCTTCTTTTCCCAGGCAACACCCATTGATGTTATCGAGTCCAGTAAAATTGGTTCTCGCCCGGCACGTCGTACCGGGAAGCGCAGCATGGAAGATCTTCGGGCAATTCCCTGGGTGTTCAGCTGGTCTCAATCGCGCTTTAATATTACCAGCTGGTACGGTGTTGGTTCCACCTTGAATGAATTGAAAAACGAAAACCCGGTGGAGTACAAAAATTTGCTTCATTTCGTTGAATACGATCCTTTTGTTCGTTATGTGATGACAAATTTGGATAGCAGCCTGGCATCGACTGATGTGCGGATTATGGAAAAGTATGCTTCGTTGGTCGAAGAGGTGGAAATTCGCGACCGAATCATGGAGATGATTAAAAATGAGCTGGACTTAACGCGTAAGATGATGGCCGATGTGTTGAAACGACCAATTAACGAACGACGCATTAATCACTATTACTCAACCATACTCAGAGCTGAGGCGCTCAATAATTTGCACGATGCGCAGGTTGAATTGCTACAGAAATGGCGCGAAGCTAAAAAGGCTGAGTCGAAAGAAGAAAACCATTATCTGTTTGCCCTTTTGCAGTGTGTTAATGCAATTGCCAACGCCCTCGGAGCAACAGGTTGATCCGGACACTGCCGAAACAGACCTCGAATTGTCGAATACGCAATAATATCAATTATGTTTTTACTGACATTCAAAAAAAGGATTGATCTGAAATATGAATATTCTTTTTGCCGCACATGAAAATTCGTGGGGAGGTTTTTTCGATATAATCCGCTCAGAGTTACCCCAGCACTGCTTTGAGGCAACCGGGAAATTTCAGATTGACAGCCTCAAAGGTATTGATGTCTTGATTCCGACGATGTCTCCTGTGACTGAAAAGATACTGGATAGTGCTGACCGGCTGAAACTGATACAGCAATGCGGTTCGGGGCTTGAAACGGTTGATATTGAGGCTGCCGGAAAGAGAAATATACGGGTCTGCAACGTTCCCACAGATATCTCAGGGAATGCGGACTCTGTTGCGGAATTAGGCATATACATGATGATCGGATTGTCCAGAAACATTCCTGCTATGGCGGAAAATATGGCAAACGGGAAAATGGGTGAACCGCAGGGAGTTTCCCTGCAGGGTAAAACAGCGGGAATTATCGGTCTCGGCGGTATCGGAAAGGCTCTGATCAGAAGGCTGAAAACATTTGACATGCGAATACTGGGCATAAAGCGGAATAACAGCCAGAGTGCAAAAAAAGAGCTGGATCTGGAATGGGTCGGTACGCCGGATGAAATCGGCAGGTTGTTAAAGGAATCCGATTATGTGATCCTCAGCCTCCCTCTGACAGCCGAAAGCAGGAATATCATTGATAGAGAAACAATCTCATATATGAAAGAAGGGGCTTTTATCATAAACCTTTCCAGAGGCGGGGTATTAAATAAGGAAGCGCTTGAGAATTCGCTTGCGGCAGGAAAAATTGCCGGAGCGGGTCTGGATGTGTTCTGGGAAGAACCGCCTGATCCCGGTGACCGTATATTCGCATATAATGTCATGTCCACACCTCATATCGGCGGTTCAACGGATGTTTCAATGAACGGCATTGTGAAGGTGGTATCGGAAAATATCCGCAGACTGGAAAAAAATCAGATACCGCTTTATTCAAATAAGGAGAAAAAATGTCAGCACGTTTTAAGTTGATGTGGGTAATGGTCTTGTTTTCAATCGTAGTTGCTTTCCAGACAACGACCGCTGGACCGATAGGGATGGTATCGGTTGAATTGGAAACCAGACTTGGACGTACTCCGTGGACCGCTTTTCAAGGGAGTTCCCGGTTGACGCCGGCTTTTCCGGACAAGGCATCCCGCTACGACATGTTGAATTTCAAGCCGAATACCGGTGATTTCGATGCCCTTAAAATCACTGGCCGGTTCCCCTATGCCCGCTATTTCAGTTTCAACTTGTATGATTATTATGGCGCAACGGACATTGCCGGCAAAGCGGATTATGAGATCATTCCGGACCGTGGCAGCGCCAATCCGTACGATATGCGAAGCGGCCGGAATATTGAAAACAGGTCCTACACCGTCTGGCTGATCAAGGCGGGGATTGAAATGCCATCGGACATTGCGAACGCGGGCAATGTAATGATTTGTCCGGAAAAGGATGACCTGGGAAATGCGATTGAAAAATTCGCCTTTATGATCCGGGTATACCGTCCCGATGAAGGGCTTGATTCACTGGGGGGTGTTTCCTTGCCTATGGTGGAAGCGGTGAAATTCGGTGCGGGGCAAACCGTCACCCCACCGGAGATCGGTATGGATTTGAGCGATCTTCAAGATAAAATTGATATGCTGCTGTTCAATGAGGACATCATCACAACCTGGGAGGTTCAGAAGCAATTCTCGGGCGATGATATCGTCTTTCACAGGGTGGATGATGCCGGGCTTTTCCCTAATGCCCATAATGAATATATTATGGCTCCCCTTGCAGAAAAATATGTCAACAAGGTTGCCGTGGTTACCCTGAAAAAAGTGCCCACAGCCGAAGATACCTATGAGGGTGGTGAATTTGCCGGTGGCAGGGATGTACGTTACTGGTCCTTTTGTACCGGCGGACTCGGAGAGACCGGCACCCCCGCATGTCTTTGCGATGATCAAACCACTCAAAATCCCGACGGTTCCCTTACCATTGTGATTGCGCCCTTTTATCTCCAACCGGCCATAAAAAGGGCCGGTCTGAATTATATGAAATGGGGGACAGTCTACAAGCCGATTCTTATCCACCGCCACATGCTGGAGAGGGATTCGTTTTCCGGGAAAATCGGAAACGTAAATCCCATCGGCCGCCCGCCTGCAGTGGCAGACCGGAACCAGGCCTACATGAACGCAAACCGTGCCGCAAACTGGATGGGCGATTATACCCCCAAAGGCCACATCTATTCTGTGCGTGAATTTATAAGCAGGCTCAATGCCGGTGAGTTTAGAACGGCTTTTGAATAGAAGGAGATGAAGTAAGGTATCCTCCGATTTAATGGCTCCGGTGCGCTCACAGTGAGTCCCGGGTCAGGAGTTTTTCAAACTCATCTGCCGGAACCGGGTGATGGAAAAAGAAGCCCTGTCCTTCGTCACAGCCGCATTCTTTCAGAAAATGGTACTGATCTTCTGTTTCAATTCCTTCGGCTACAATTTTTTTGCCCAGGCTGTGCCCCATGGCAATGATGGCTTTGATGATCACTTGGTTGTTCTGTTCAGACATGGCGTTCATGACAAAAGACCGGTCGATCTTGAGGGTATCCACGGGAAAAGAGGTGAGATAACTCAAGGAGGAATAGCCGGTTCCGAAATCATCCATGGCGAGTTTAAACCCTAAGGATTTTATGGCATTGAAGGTGGATATGGTTTCTTTGCTTCCCTTTAGCAGGATGTTTTCCGTAATTTCGATTTCAATGTTTTTGGAATCCACACCCACGGAGATTAGCGTAGCCTCCAGGTAGTTAACAATATTCTGACTGTTCAGCTTGTATCCGGACAAGTTGACGCTAACAGACAGATCATCCCGGCCTGGTGTTTTCCATTGTTTGACCTGGCGGCAGGCTTCTTTGAAGACCCAGCGGTTGATATCAATAATAATTTTGGAATCTTCCGCTACAGGGATAAATTTACCCGGGGGAACCATTCCCTGCCGGGGATGATTCCATCGAATCAGGGCTTCCGCACTTGTGATTTTTTTATCCGACAACCTGAGTTTGGGCTGGTAATAGAGTATAAATTCACCGTTTTCCAGTGCTTTTTTAAGATCCCTTTCAATTAAAAACCGTTCCAGGACTATCTGATTCATGGTTTCCGTAAAAAATTGATAGGTGTTTCTTCCGCTGGTTTTGGCGTGATACATGGCCATGTCCGCATGTTTGAGAAGATCTTCAGCAGTGTGCCCGTCCTCAGGGAAGACGCTGATACCGATACTGGTAGTAACCGATACTTCATGGCTGTCCAGTTGATATGTTGCCGGGATGTTGTTCAAGAGCCTTCTTGCCACCCGTGCGGCATCGTCCGGTTCTCTGATGTCTGAAATCAGGATGCTGAATTCATCTCCCCCGAACCTGGCCACAAGAAGCTCTTTTTTCTTCAGGGGCGTCAACCAGGTGACGGAATCACTTTTCCGGACGAATCTTCTTATATTTTCCGCCACCCCCTGCAGCAGCAAATCTCCGGTCTGATGCCCAAGGGTATCGTTGACCCGTTTGAAATGATCCAGGTCCAGGAAGAGCAGGGCTAACCGGTTCCTTTTCCGGACCGCCCTTTTTATGGCCTCGCTAAGGCGGTCCATAAACAGCCTCCGGTTGGCCAGACCGGTCAGGCTGTCGTAGAATGCAAGGTAGCGGATTTCTTTTTCTACTTTTTTTCTCTCTTCAATTTCTTTTCTAAGCTGGTTATTTATGGAGACCAATTCCCGTGTGCGTTCTTTTACTTTGTCTTCAAGCTCATCGCGGGCTTTTTCAAGAGCCTTTTCAGCCTGCTTCCGTAAAAAAATCAGGTTTGAAAGTTCCTCAACCTCTTTGAGCCGTTTATGCCCTGCAACCGACGCAATATTCTTATAATACTGTATTTCCCGTCTGGTTTCATCCAGATATAATTCAAGCTCATTACATCGATCAAGCAGTGCTTTGCAGTCAGGTTCATGCATTATCGTTCTCTATTTTTCAGCAAGTATTATTAAGACGCCTGTCCAGTCAAGGCCACGGCTGCTTCCCTGAAAGGGGGCAATCTCCACCCCTGAATAAAACCCGAAAAGAGGTATGTTTTTCTCATTGAAGATTTGCTGCACACAGGTCGCTTCCTCTGTGGCTGTGTGCGATTGAATTGAGGCCCTTCCCGCACAATCAATATAAATACCAAGGCATGGCTTCCGGTGGTCTGCTTCAATCCGATTGAAAATTTTTTTGCTGTTCAGCTTGACCGATTCAATCATCTGCATGGCATCCCGCAGCATGAATTGTATTTGTGTGCCCTCATCCAGATCAGCTTCAAACATGCAAATCCCTTTTCCGTCGGGCAATGCTCCCGCTATGAGCCGGTTTATATAATTGTCTTCTGAAAAATCAGCAAATTTTTCTCCTTTATTTAAGCCGATGGTTAAAAAGTGGACCGGCGTCTGTTTCCGCCACTCCGTGCTTCCATACACCTCATCAATCAGTTCGCAGGCAGGCATCCCGTTTATTTCATAAATAAAGGGGCCTTCTTTTTTAGTGATAGTAAGATATTGCCCATCAAGAGGCGTACAGCCATGCATGATAGCATGGTAGACATCAAAGCCGCCAGACATCAGCAATCCCAAGGCTTGCCGGTTTGCCGCATAGTCACCGCAGAACTGCATGGTCGGTTTGAAATCAAAACCGCCCAAGGTACCGGCACCCAGGACAGGAACAGCATGCTTTAAATGATCTTCTATTCCCGCAAGCAATTGAGGGGAGGCATTCATTATCGGCGGGGATGAAGGCGTTGCGGCTTGACATATTGAGTCATATAAAAGAAAAAACAGTTGACTGTCATCAGAGGGAGAGAAGCGTTCAGCAAGTTTTTTTCCGGCTTCATACAAATCTTTGTCTATTTCTCCTGTTGAATGAATCTGAATAGAAATATCTTTCCCCTGCAATGCCAGGGCACCTGCCGAGTGCCCTTCATAGGAGAGGTTATCCCTAGTTATAATGCCGACTGCTGAACCGCCGATAACCGGTACAGCTCCGGCAATTTCTTTGATCCCTTTAAAAAATTTTTCTGCATTAAGCGCTGAATTGCAGAAAGCAATAAAAAAATCAGGAGAATCAATGTTTTCTTTAGCGGTTTGTGCAACAAATTTTCCAGATTCAAAACTGTTACTTATATTCGAATAACCAATGCCGATTCTCATATCCTCTTCCCCTGTTTGATTTTCTGCAAGATCGTCAATTTTAACCCGATGTAAATTAACTCAAATACGGTATCCGTTAAGATATAGGTCGGTGGTTCTGCGTCCCTACGTTCCAGTTAGGCTGCCTATTCGAAGACAAGCATATATGATGCCAACAAAAACAATTTATCTAAACATGCTAAAATTGGGCATGTCAGAATACAAATTTTTTGGTGATGGGCACTATTTTACAAAATTTGTTCTGCAAATAAAGAAAAAATGTCATAAAAGCAAAACACTTGATGAGCCAGATTTTAAAGAGATGATGATGTAAGTAAGCCCCCAAAACGCGACAAGAGCCAATAAAAAAGGCTTTCCGCCCAAATAGACGAAAAGCCTTTAACTGCCTGGTGTTGCTGGAGCCGGCGCGCGGATTTGAACCGCGGGCTTTCTCATTACGAGTGAACTCCTTCGCGCTTCCTTATTTCCTCATTATACCTAAAAAGCCTTATTTGACAGCGCTTTTCAAATTCCAGACTTTATCCGATTTTCTGCCATTTTGGCAGATTTCGGAACAAATTTCTCACATGACTCTCACACAGAGATGTCAAAAATTCCTTGTCATTTATCCCTGTCCAATGATCACGATGGACGGTCTGGACGATGACTTTTTAGAAATTTTCTAAGTTCCCCCCCTCTAATCATTTTTTAAAATTATGAGATTTTCAATGCCATTCTCTTCAAATTCTTTATGGTATTCAGCGGCCCTCTTATCCACTTCTTGAAATCTGTCCATAGGTTCCATGCTTTCAAATTGCTTACGGCCTATTTTATTTATGAGGTCTCTTCTCGCCAAATTGGAACCCAAATGTTCCCAAAAGCTATCTTCCTCAAATTCTTCGATGAACTGCATATCTGATTCAAGTTCTTCATATTCACTTGTTGGATAGTAGGTTTCTCGCTTTGGATCATACTCCACAAGATTTTTAAAGCCAAAATCTTTAGCAAACGCCATAAATTTTTGTTCGAGATTTTCATAAGGAACCGATTTAGGACCTGGCTCATATTTATGGGAATTCATAACCCATGTGGCTATTGAGAAGATATCAAGCAAGAGCCGATATTCTTTTTTTGTAATATTTATTTTCATGTGAAGACCCTCAATGTTTAAAAAAAATAACGGTCATAATAACTGAAAATTCTTATTCAATACAGAGATTATCGTTGCTCGCTCGATGCTGTCTGTGACCCCGGGGAGTCAGCATGTACGTGTCATTTTGATACCTGCTGTTTTGCCTGCGCCCGCATTGACGGGATCGGCTCTCACCAAAATACACATTTCTCGGGGCTATGGGTCAAATTCAGGGCATTCACCCTTCACCTCGCTGAGCTTGCACACCTTTCTAAGCCTGTGCTAAAGGGCGGATGACCAGTCCTTACCCTTAAGGGCCTCTTTTCCCTCTCAATAATGAACCAGCGCCAGGTTCGAACCAATGCTTTCGTT
>QKDP01000319.1 GCA_003252055.1 Desulfobacter postgatei
GCCACGGCCACCATGGCGGCCAAGTTCGGATTTGACTGCACCATCTATATGGGTGAAGTGGATGTAATGCGCCAGCGGCCCAATGTGTTCTGGATGGAGCAGCTTGGCGCCACCGTGGTGCCGGTCACCGACGGTACCCGGATTCTCAAAGATGCCATCAACGAGGCTTTCAGGGACTGGGTCACCAACATGGACACCACCCACTATGTCTTGGGAACCGCCTGCGGCCCCCATCCCTTCCCTGAAATGGTCTCCTGGTTCCAGTCCATTATTGGAAAGGAAGCCCGTGCCCAGATCATGAAAGCCGAAGGCCGGCTACCATCCAAGGTATTTGCCTGTGTGGGCGGCGGCTCCAATGCCATGGGACTTTTCCAGGGATTCATGGATGATCCGGTTGAACTTGTGGGTGTAGAGGCCGGGGGCGAAGGTATTGCGTCGGGCCGTCACGCATCCCGGCTTTGTTCCGAAGATGCCAGTCCCGGCATTGCCCAGGGCTATAAAACTTATTTTCTGCAGAACAGCGACGGCCAGATGAAGGAGACCCACTCCATCTCCGCAGGCCTGGACTATGTCGGAGTCTCCCCCATTCTTGCCAATATGCACGATCAGGGGAAAGCCCGGTTTGAATATGCCACGGACACCGAGGTGGTGGACGCCCTTAAGCTGACCATGCAGATGGAAGGCATTATCCCGGCCCTGGAGTCTTCCCATGCCTTTGCAAGAGCCTTTAAGGAAGTTGCGAACATGTCAAAGGATGATATCATCATCATCAACCAGTCCGGCCGGGGGGATAAAGACATCTTCACCGTGGCCGATGCCATTGGCGATCCCAAATGGAAAGAATTTATCTGTTCCAAAGCAGGAGAATATCAAAATGACTGATACAAATACTTCGGCACCTGCCCCCGCCTTTCTGGAAACCTATATCCGGGAACAGCGAAAGAAAAAAGATATTTTGTTGATGACCCATATTGTCATGGGCTACCCTTCCTTTGAGGCCTCCTTTGAAATTGTCCGGCAGATGGTGGACGCAGGCGTGGACCTGATGGAGCTGCAGATTCCGTTTTCAGAACCCATGGCGGACGGGCCGGTGATCCTCAAGGCCAACCAGGCCGCCCTTGACCGTGGCGCTACAGTGGAAAAATGTTTTGAGTTTGCCCAGAAAGTGTCGGACAGTTTTGACATCCCGTTTCTGTTCATGACTTATGGCAACATTCTCTTTAAATACGGCATGGATGCCTTTGCCTCCCGGATGTCGGAAATCGGAATAAAAGGCGCCATTGTTCCGGATTTTCCGCCGGAGGAGGCGGGTGATTATCTCTCTGCCATGAACAAGCATGATCTCTCCCCGGTGTTTATCTTTTCTCCGGAAACCTCGGACCAGCGTATGAAGATGATCGATACCCATGCCTCGGGCTTTATTTACTGTCTGGCAAGAAAAGGGGTTACCGGAAAAGAGACTCAGTTTTCTTCAGAAATGGGAAGCTACCTTGAGCGGTGCAGGCAGCTTACCCGCCTGCCCACGGCCGTGGGATTCGGCGTCAAAGAAAAGGCCGACGTTGATTTTCTTGTGGGCAAAGCAGACATTGCCGTGGTGGGCTCCCAGACCATCCGGGAGGTGGAGCAAAAAGGGGTGGATGCCACCGGCCCGTTTATTCGCAGCCTTATAGAATAAAGGCTTTTATATTTCCATTTGGTTAAAATACCATTGCGCCTTGATTCCTGATCCGGTTTTGGGTTTTATTGTACAAATTAGCCGTTTGATCTGGTATAAGAATAAAAAATCTAAAATCCTTAGAGGAAACGCACCATGAATGTGGATGGAAAACAGATGCGGCCCATCTGGTTTGATAATGAGTCAAAAACCGTTAAGGTCATAGACCAGAGACGCCTGCCCCATGAGCTGATTGTCCAAGACCTGACAACCAATGATCAGGTCATCCATGCCATCAAGGAGATGTATGTCCGAGGCGCCCCGTTGATCGGCGCCACAGGGGCGCTGGGTGTCTATGTTCTTCTGGTGCAGGAGGGCAATCAGGGGGCGGATGATGCATGGTTTAAGCGTGAGTGCGCACGTCTTCGAGATGCCCGGCCCACCGCCACAAATCTGGCCTGGGGCGTGGACCGGATCATGGAAAAAGCCCTCAGCGCGTCCGAATATGGCGCCCGGGTGGCAGCAGCGTTGAAAGAGGCCTTGGACGTTGTGGAAGAAGAGGCTGTAAATTGCCGGAAGATCGGTGAATTCGGCCTGCCCATCATCAAAGAGATTGCTGAAAAGAAAAACGGTCAGCCCGTAAACATCCTGACCCACTGTAATGCCGGGTGGCTTGCCTGCATCGAGTACGGCACGGCCACAGCACCCATGTACACCGCTTTTGATGCGGGCATTGACATTCATGTCTGGGTGGATGAGACGCGGCCCCTGAACCAGGGCTCGCGCCTGACCGCCTGGGAGCTTGGCAAACACGGCATCCGTCATACCGTGATCACGGATAATGCCGGAGGCCATCTCATGCAGCACGGCATGGTGGATCTGGTCATTGTCGGCACGGACCGCACCACCCGGGCCGGCGATGTGGCCAACAAAATCGGCACCTATCTCAAGGCCCTGGCCGCCCGGGACAACGATGTGCCCTTTTATGTCGCGCTGCCGTCATCCACCTTTGACTGGACCATCACCGACGGTGTAAAAGATATTCCCATTGAAGAGCGGGACCCGGACGAGATTAAATACGTTCAAGGGTTTTACGATGGAAAGATTTCATCTGTTCTGGTGCCGCCGGAAAACAGTCCGGCAGCCAACCACGCATTTGACGTGACCCCGGCCCGGCTTGTGACCGGCTTCATCACCGAACGCGGCATCTGCGGTGCCGGTGAAGAACAGATTATGGCATTGTTCCCTGATAAAAAAACTGATAAGAAATAATTATGACAACACCCCTCACAGACCTGGAAAAAAAAGTAATTTCACTGTTGCAGACCGACATCCCGGTCTGCAAACGCCCCTATCTTGAAATGGCAGAACAGATCGGGATTTCAGAAGAAAAATTTCTTGAAGTGCTGTCCAATCTCCATGACAGAAATATGATCCGGCGTTTTGGTGCCACACTCAAACATCAGAAGTCGGGGTTCAAGGCCAATGCCATGGTGGCCTGGAAAGTGCCTGAAGAGCGGGTGGAAGAGGTGGGAAACATCATGGCCTCCTTCCGTGAGATCACCCATTGCTACCGGAGAAATCCTGCGCCCGGGTGGGATAGGAACCTGTACACCATGGTTCACGGGGCAACCGAGGAGGAATGCTTTGCCATTGCGGCAAAGGTCTCAAAAGCCACGGGTGAAAAAGATTATACCCTGCTGTTCTCCCGCCGGGAGCTGAAAAAAACCTCCATGCAGTATTTTGAACGCTGATCCGCCCCACATTCTTTGCGTCAACCCCTGGGTCCACGATTTTGCCGCCTTTGATTTCTGGGCCCGGCCCTTAGGCCTTTTTACCATTGCCGCCATCCTGCGGCAGAACCGCGTGCGGGTCTCCTTTCTGGACTGCATGAATCGGTTCCACCCCCGGAAAACAAATTGTGTCAAGGTGTATTGGGACGGCAGAGGCCCCTTTGACAAGACCCAGATTCCTTTACCCTTGGCGCTTGACGATCACCTGGGCCACATCGGTAAAAAATTCACCCGGTACGGGGCGTTAAAAGAGTGGATTGAACAGGATCTTCTGGCCATGGAGCGGCCCGATCTGATTCTGGTTACCTCGCTTATGACCTATTGGGCCACGGGTGTGGCTGAAACCATTGCCCTGCTCAAAAAGATTTTTCCCGGCGTGCCCGTGGTGTTAGGCGGTATTTATGCCACG
>QKDP01000125.1 GCA_003252055.1 Desulfobacter postgatei
ATTGCCATAAAAGAAACAAAGACCGGACAGACACGGTTCACCCCCCAGGCCGATCACATTCTGAACCAGGGAGATATCCTGATTCTGCTCGGACCGGAGAAAGGTTTGGATGCCCTGAAAACCGCCACCCGGAAATAGACGGTATCGGTTCAAACATTTTTTTGGATATCCGGATTCCCCGAACCCTATATCTCTGTTAACCGTTTGGAAATATGGAAAATAATACGAACTACAAACATCGTGATTATTCATCTGAATGGCTTCACCTGCTCGTTGAATCTGCATTAGATGCTGTTATAACAATGGATTCCGGTGGAAGAATAATCGCCTTTAACCCTGCTGCAGAAAATATTTTTGGTCATTCTCGAGAGAAAGTAATCGGGAAGCGCGTATCAGAATTACTTATTCCCCCTAAGTTTAGAACTCTTCATGAGAAAGGATTGCGACAACTCCTTCGTATCCAGTTAACAGCATTACGTGCAGATGGGGATGAATTCCCAATAGAGCTTGAGGTTGTTACTGTAAGGGAATCCAGTAATCCAGTATTCATGGCCTATATTCGTGATATTTCAGAGCGTATCTTAGCGTCTCAAGAAAAAATTGATAGCTATAAGAAAATTAAAAAGATACTGCTTCAGACTGTTTTAGCCGTATCAAAAGCTCTGGAAATCCGTGATCCATATACAGCCGGGCATCAAAAAAGAGTCGCTCACTTGGCCACCGCAATGGCTCAAGAACTTCAGTTGGATGAAGAAAGGATAGAAGGCATTTTTTTTGGCGCTTTAATTCATGATATCGGAAAGATCGCTATCCCTGCAGACATTCTCACTCGTCCAGGCAAACTATCAAGAGAAGATGAGTATTACCTGAAAACTCATTGCTTTAAAGGGTATGAAATACTGAACGCGATTGAGTATCCATGGCCAATAGCAGATATAGCACTCCAACATCATGAACATCTTGACGGATCAGGTTATCCGCAGGGGTTGATTGATTCAAATATTCTGCTAGAAGCAAAAATAATAAGTATTGCTGACGTGGTGGAGGCTTTAACTTCCCACAGACCCTATCGACCAGCAATCCCTTTAGAAGAAGCATTATTGCTAATACGATCAAAGGCTGGGAGGTGGTTTGATAAAAAAGCGGTTATGGCGTGTTTATCCATATTTAAACGAGGTTATAGAATTGACGACCCAGATTTTTCAAAATTACCCTTACACAATTCGCTATAGAAACCAAATTTTCCGGAAAAAAAATCGGTGAAGTAAATTTGTACCTCAGATAAATTACTCAGGCCATTTGTGAATCCAAAATATGCAAGAGCATATCCCACCATCTGCCCGGCAACGGGGTGGTTGATCAATGAAGCGGTTGATACATTGAATTTTTGCATCATACCTGATAAGTATAATGGCTTAAATTTTTAAGGGGATACAAAATGCACTACGAAGGTACGGTTATCAGGCCTCCCAGCGAGGCGGACAGCATACTGCTCCAGGTCACATTGGGCTGTTCCCATAATAAATGTACCTTTTGCGGGACCTATCGGGGAAAACGGTTCAACATCAAAAAAGATGATATGATCTTTGAAGACATCGAATTTGCCAGAAATTACTGCCGTCGGCAGAACCGCTTGTTTCTATGTGACGGGGATGCCCTGGTTATTCCCATGCGACGCCTGGTCCCTATTCTTGAAAGGATCCGGGACCGGCTGCCCTGGGTGGAGCGGGTGGGCGTCTATGCCAACACAAAAAGCATCAAGATGAAAACCGATGAAGATCTGGCCCGGCTTCACAAGCTTGGGATTAAAATCGCCTACATGGGCCTTGAATCCGGTGACAACAAGGTACTTGAGGCCATCCGAAAGGGTGCGGATGCGGATAAAATGATCGCCATGGGAAAAAAGTTAAAAAAGGCGGGCATAAAGGTCTCGGTGACGGTGCTGCTTGGGCTTGGCGGCCGCAAGGGCGCTTTGGACCATGCCAGGGAAACCGGCAGGGTGCTTACGGCCATGGACCCTGATTTTGTCGGTGCTTTAAGCCTGATGCTCATCCCCGGCACAGAACTGTATGACCAGTATGAAAAAGGGGCGTTTGAGCTGCCCGGGCCGGAGGAGATGCTCGCCGAACTTGGTGCCATGATTGCCGCCACCAACCTGACAGACGGCCTTTTTCACGCCAACCATGCATCCAATTATTTACCCATACGGGCGCACCTTCCCCAGGATAAAGAAAAAACCCTTGAACTGATATCCCGGGCCCTGGACGGAAAGATCCCGTTGAAACCGGAATATATGAGAGCTTTATAATTTATTAGACTTTTTACAGGAGAGATATCCATGGCTGATGCCGAAAACAACAATCAAGACCAGCTCACCGTCAACACCATCCGCGCCCTGTGCATGGACATGGTCCAGAAAGCCAACTCCGGGCATCCCGGTGCCCCCATGGGCCTGGCACCTGCCGCCTATGTGGTTTTCAAACATTTTTTAAAACAGAATCCGGCCAATCCGTCCTGGGTGGACCGGGACCGTTTTGTTCTGTCCGGTGGGCATGCCTCCTCTTTGTTGTACGCTCTTTTATATCTGTTTGGTTATGGACTGACCCTGGATGATTTAAAAAATTTCAGACAGTGGGGCTCCAAAACCCCGGGACATCCCGAGTACGGAGAAACTCCGGGCGTGGAAACCACCACCGGCCCCCTTGGACAGGGCGTGGCCAATGCCGTGGGCATGGCCATTGCCGAACGCCATATGGCGGAGCGGTTCAACAAGGATGGCCAGTATGTGATTGATCATTACACCTATGCCATCTGCGGCGACGGGGATCTCATGGAAGGGGTGGCCCTGGAGGCCGTTTCCCTGGCAGGGCATCTGGGGCTTGGGCGTTTGATTCTCATTTATGATGACAATGAAATCACCATCGAAGGCAAAACCAGCATCACATTCACTGAAAATACCCGGGCCAAATTCGACGCCATGAACTGGCATGTGGTTGAGGTGGCGGACGGCAACGACCTTGATGCCATTGAAAAGGCGGTTCAGGCAGCCAAGGATGCCGTTTGCCGGCCCTCGTTGATTAAAATCTCCACCCACATTGCCTATGGCAGCCCCAGCAAACAGGACTCACCGGATGCCCACGGCTCACCCCTGGGTGAAGAAGAGATCAAAGTGGTGAAAAAATTCTACGGACTGCCCGAAGATAAGGATTTTTATGTGCCTGACCAAGTTCTGGCAAACACGCGCAAGGCACTGGTATATGGGGAGCAGTACGAGAAAATCTGGCAGGAGGAGTTCACAAAATTTAGGACGCTGTACCCCGAAGAAGCCAATCTGTTTGTGGATGCCATCACAGGATTTTTAACCAAAGGATGGGACAAGGATATTCCTGTGTTCAAGTCCGAGGACGGGCCTGTGGCCACACGGGCGGCCTCAGGCAAAGTGCTCAACGCCATCGCACCGAACCTGCCGGCTTTGATGGGCGGATCTGCCGACCTTGCGCCTTCCAATAAAACTTACATGACCTGTGCCGAGGAATTCCAGAAAGAAGCGTGGGGCGGCAGAAACATTCGCTTTGGCGTCCGGGAGCATGCCATGGGCGCCATTATGAGCGGCATGTACCTGCATGGCGGGGTCCGACCCTTTGGCGGTACCTTCCTGGTGTTTGCCGACTACATGCGGCCGGCCATCCGGGTGGCATCTCTGATGCATCTGCCCATCATCTATGTGTTTACCCATGACTCCGTGGCCGTGGGCGAAGACGGTCCCACCCACCAGCCGGTGGAGCATGTGGCGGCGCTACGGGCTATTCCCGGCCTTACCGTGATCCGACCGGCAGATGCCAATGAAACGGCCTTTGCCTGGAAAAAAGCCCTGGGCACCATGAACAGCCCCTCAGCACTGGTTCTTTCCCGGCAGAAACTGCCGACCCTGGATCTGTCTAATTCAGACGGAGACATGGTATGGGGCGGCTACACGGTCAAAAGCGCGGGAAAGACCCCGGATATGCTCATTATTGCCACAGGTTCGGAAGTTCACATCAGCCTGGCCGCGGCCGAAGTGCTGGAAAAAGAGCACAATATCAAGGCTGCTGTGGTCTCTCTGCTCTCCTGGGAACTGTTTGAACAGGCACCTGCGGCATATAAAGCAAGAATTTTACCTGCCGCTGTTACCAAACGACTGACCGTTGAAGCCGGCATTTCCATGGGTTGGGAAAAGTACGCCGGCAGCCAGGGCAGGAGCATCAGCATTGAACGGTTCGGCGCATCAGCCCCCGGCGGTACGGTACTCAAAGAGTTTGGTTTTTCCGTGGACAATATCGTAAAAACCGCCCTGGAAATGTAAATTAGTGTTTGAACGAAAAGTCACCCATCTGCGGCGTTGCATAAAAGTTTGCAATCCTCACATACTTGAGTATGCTCCGGTTGCAAATTTTTATGCGCCTTGCATCTGGGCAACTTTTCGTCCAAACACGGGGGTTCCGTTCAGTCACCAATTAAAAGCGAATCAGGGGGGAATTAAATAGACAGATGCAGTTTTCAATTAAAACCGGGGCCAGGACCCAGATGATGGATATTACTGCCCAGGTCCGGGACATTGTCCGGCAGTCCGGCATACGCAACGGACTTGTGCATGTGTTTTCCATGCACACCACAGGGGCTGTGACCATTAATGAAAATGCGGATCCGGCAGTGCCTGTGGATATTTTATCCTGCATCAACAAGGTGGTTCCCTTTGATGACAATTTCAAGCATATGGAAGGCAATTCAGCGGCCCACATAAAGGTCAGCCTGTTCGGGCCGTCTGAAACCGTTACCCTTGAAAATGGAAATCTGGTTCTGGGAACCTGGCAAAGTCTTTTTTTCTGCGAGTTTGACGGGCCCAGAACCAGAAAAATCAACGTGACAATTATCGGCGCATAACATCTTCAATCATAGCGGCGCAGTTAATTTTATCCGGTATAAATTGACCCGTTAAGTCTTCGGAATGAGAAATTGCTTAATGTATAATCCTCCCTCGACAGAATAGAGAAGGGAACAAGATGTTGTGCCCCGGCACCGCTCCCTGAAAAGCGAGCTTTTATAGACACAATGCGGGGTCGGCTTTCCCTCAAAAATCTGCAAAAATTAGCTTTGTATCCGGTTTTTTTATAGAGGATAGCCCCTTACTACTATCAACTGCCTTCGACCAAAACAGATCCAGGCCCGGCCAAGGGCCTGAATGTTTTTGCTGAAGATCCGCAAAACGGACACGTCCAATCATCAGGAAGGTCTTTAAACGCTGTCCCTGGAGGCGTATTGGTCTTTGGCTCACCTTTGTCAGGGTCATAAACATATCCGCAGTTGTGTACTTGACATTGATACATATCTTTTGGATCGGCCATTTTAACTCTCCTTTTCTAAGTAAATGAATTCAATGTTAAACCATTAACGCGGGCTGTGTCGTAAACCCACCTCATAGATGTTATGAACCGTCCCATTTTCTATAGAGTAAGAGCATGAAATACAGCCGCCGCATGAAAAAAGGAAGCGACTCAATGAATTAAATATAGATAAATTCTCAAATTTAATCAAGACAAGTTTCCCCCAGATCCACCGCCTGTTTTTTACAACGCCTCGCCGGTGGTAAATCGGGGAGATTTCTCTGTCATAGAAGGTGAGCTATATTCATCGTTTGGTTTTTCGTGGTACCTGAATTGGCAAAAAATCAAATGAACCTACCACCATGAAACTGTTTTATCACAATCGAAAATGAGCTCTATAAGTTTTCCATAATCAGGATGCTCCTTATACAGAGGGAAGATAACGCAGCTCTCATCTTTTGAAATAATATCTATAAGAATTTTTGTGCTATTGTCTGGTTCTGATTTCAGGATATGTAAAATCTTCATAATTGCCTCCCGGGTGGCTGTGAATTCATATTCATGGTCGAATTTTAAAAGGGTATGATCAGATCCATACCAGCGAGTTTCTTGCCGATCTCATGAAGACTCAAATACTGAAAACCGTATTTTTCAGCATTGACTTTATTGTTTGAGTAATATTCGCATTCCATATCTTCAAGCCATTCAAGGTTTTTCTTATAACCGTCAGTCATATCTACCTCGACGTCCAGAACAAACATGAAGGCATAAAAATTCTCTATGGCAAGACCCAGTGATGAGCGGGATCCTTCCCACAGATCCTCCTTGTCGCGAATGAGCAGAGCTATATTTTTTATATTTTCCATTGTCTCATGATCCTTCTAAAAAACAATATAACGGTCACAATCATAAATCAGTTCCCCATGTCTTATCTGGGTACCGTAGTCTTTATCGCCTATACCGGGTATCGGTGGCCTAAGCCCATGGCCTTCAAACCCCACTTTGCAGATCGACATGCTGGCGAGGCCTTGCAGTTCTTCAAACAGTGGAGATTGTGTTAAAAGGGTACCTCTGTGAGTAAAAAAAATACTCACATCCACATTTTGATTTTTTGCCGCTTTGCATATCTCTATAATTTTATTCAGATGCTTGTCGGAGCTTACAAAAATTCCCAGGGTTTTTGCCATATGACCTCCATAATCTATTAACCCATTTACATGTCTTTTTAAATATAATATAATATTTAAAATTTGTACAAAGAATGCACAGTTCTGCAACAGGCTCAAATTCGGACACCCGATGTTTAAAAAGCCATTGTATGATATCTAAGGCGAATTTTATATCAGTCCAATCATGTACATTTTATCTTTATGCAGGATTACAACAGTTAAAATACATGATCCACACTATGGAATTCTAACTTTTTTGTGATTAATTTCCAATTAAAAAATGTAAATTTTTTTAGCTGTAGCAAACAAATGCGTTTACATTATTTATATCATGATTATATTATGCCAGAAAAGGTGAAATAAATTGAATGCAGAGGACAAACCAAAGCAGACGTTAGATTGTATCGGTCTTTTTTGCCCGGAACCGTTGTATCAGACGCGAAAGAATATGGATTCCCTTGAAAAAGGAGAGGTGCTTGAAGTGCTTGCAGATGATCCCACCGCGGCTGAGGACATCCCGCGCTTTGCCAAACGCGCGGGACATGAGGTCATTTCTTTTGAAAATACGGATGGGCAATTGAGAATTCTCATAAGAAAAGGTAAATAATACAGAAGACGAAACCTGTCCTTTTGTGACTCAGGTGCGTGATTAAGGAGGTTTTATTATGGGTGATAAGATGCAGGACGTTTACCTCGATTACCAATCGTCAAAACCTGTTGATCCCAGAGTTGTTGATGCGATGCTTCCATATTTTTCCAAAAGTTTTGGAAATCCCTCTTCACTTCACCTCGTCGGGGACGAAGCGACAAAGGTTCTGGAAGAAAGCAGGGCGAAGATATCCGCTTTTATTGGAGCAGATCCGGAAGAGATTATATTCACGTCCGGGGCCACTGAGTCAAATAATCTCGCGCTCATAGGGTTTGCCATGCGGAATAAAAGGAAAGGCAACCATATTATTATATCCGAAGTGGAGCATATCTCAATACACAATATAGCTAAGTACCTTCAACGAAACGGATTTGAGATAAGCAAGATTCCAGTGGACCAATACGGAAGGGTCAATCCTGCAAAACTGGAGTCAAGGATCAATGAAAAAACCATCCTGGTCTCCATTGGATATGCCAGCAATGAGGTGGGTACGATTCAGCCTATGGAGAAAATCTGCGAGATCGTCAGGGACAAAGACATCGCTCTTCACACCGATGCTGTTGCAGTGCAGGGATTGTTGCCATTGGACGTAAAGAGGATGCCTGTTGATTTAATGAGCATTTCTTCAAATGACATCTATGGACCGAAAGGTCTTGGCGCGCTGTATATTCGTAAGGGGGTTGGCATTGTGCCCATAATCATTGGCGGCGGCCAGGAGAGAGGTCTCAGATCCGGCACCGAAAACATTCCCTCCATAGTGGGTATGGCGGAAGCTGCGCGTATAAGCTCCCTGGAAATGCCCGAGGAGACAATGCGAATGACTGAATACAGGGACCGGTTAATAAAGGGCGTGCTTGAAAATATTCCCAAGAGCCACCTGAATGGCCATCCTACGGAACGGCTCCCAAACAATGCCCATTTTAGATTTGAATCGGTAGAAGGGGAATCCCTTATATTGTCGCTCAAGGATTTGAGGATTGCCGCATCAACCGGGTCCGCCTGCACTTCAAAGACATTGGAACCATCGCATACCCTGATCGCCTGTGGTCTGCTGCACGAAGAGGCCCATGGCTCCCTTGAATTTACCCTTGGCAGATTCAGCAGGGAGACCGACATAGAAAGGGTCCTCGAAGTGTTACCGGGCATTCTGGAAAGACTTAGAAAAATCTCACCTCTTAAGTGAAGTGAAAGGAGTTGTAAAAAATGAAATCTACGCAGTATTCAGAGAAAACTCTTGATCATTTTAGGAATCCCCGTAATGTGGGAACTCTTGAAGGAAAAAATGTAGCCAAAGGTAGAGTTGGAAATCCGGTATGTGGAGATCTTATGGATATCTACATAGAAGTTGAAGAAGACCATATAAAGGATATCAAATTCCAGACCTTTGGTTGCGGTTCGGCGGTTGCAACAAGCAGTATGATTACGGAACTGGTCAAGGGCATGAGTCTTGACGATGCCATGAAAGTGACAAAGCAAGATGTAGCGGGCGCCCTGGATGGCTTGCCTCCGATTAAAATGCACTGTTCGAATCTGGCAGCAGACGCCCTTCATGAGGCAATAAAAAACTGGCGCGAAGGAGTCGCACCAAGTGAGATTTCTGATGTGCTTCCTATGTATGTGAAGGACACCTGTACAGTTCCAAATGCGCCTTACGCCGGAGAGAATGAGTTTCTGGGCAAGGGTGTTTATAACAACGTGAGTGATCCAGAGGGTTTCAGAGACAAGAGGGTCCTGATAATAGACAACGGGGATGCGTCCGTTGATCTGGCTATGGAACTGGAAAAGCATACGGGACGGGTTATCTATATGACACCTCTCAAAGAAGCTTCAGTTGACTCAGGGATCAAAAAAAAGTTGTTAAAATCGGATGTCAAGCTGCTCTTTGAATCGCAATTAATGCAGATCGATGGTGAAGGGGAGGTTGAAAAGGTTCGAATAAATGATCTGAATGAGAATCAGGAGTATGAGTTGTTCATGGATGCCGTTGTGATTCCGAGGTAACAGTGAAGCGCAGGAGGTCAAACAAAGTTTTTGCTCTGGTCGGATGCGATATATGGCAACTACGTGTTGAGGAAGCTTTGGAAATCTCAGGCCTTGAATTATCTCTTTTGCTCTAAAAACTTATATTTCAAGGCCCCTATCCCTGTAACGAAAAAAATATGACAGCAGCAGAGCGTTAAGCCGTGGCTCCATTAACCTCGAAAGGAATTACCGGCTGGTAAACGATCGAAGTTGTGCGGTCCACACCTTTTCATAAGTTTTCAAAGTGAATGATTTTTGCGTTCGTCTTGACTGGCCCAGGAAAGTACGTATTGTATTATCGAACTCTTTTCAGGAAATCATCCGACCACCACATATTGTGCCTGCATTGAAACGCCAAGAATCAATTTAATTGGAAATTAAACAGCCCCTGTCGAAAATTGCAACAATCAACTTTATGCCCTGTTAAACTACCTTTTATTCTGGGCCAAAAGAACCGTTGGGTATAATTATTGGGTGCATCGTGTATTTTATCTATAGAAAACGGAATGTTAATGCTCGCATAGAATTGAGATGCGTCCCTTGACAGCATGCCCGAAGAACGCTATTAATTACATTAATCTTTAATTTAAAATAAAAAAACGGCTAATTCAAAAATTAAAATAAAAACATGATCCGAGACCTGCAAGGCCGATATATCAATATATCGACAGTTGGAGAAAAGGCTCAGGCATTCGTTTCAGCCCCGTTGCCACCGGTATCTCCCATTGAATGGTCATCCGAACTTCGAGAAAAATTTGACCAGGCTCTGCTGGCCCTTGGCAGGCTGGACAGTGTCTCCGTACTGCTTCCACATCCCTTTTTCCTTGTATGTATGTGCGCAAAGAAGCGGTGCTTTCGTCTATGATTGAGGGCACCCAATATCACTACATACCGGAAACGTTATTATGAACTTCTCAACGAAGTCCGGCTGACTGGTGACTGGGAGGCTTGGCTTGATTTCTTTGCCGATGCCGCTATTCATACTGCAACAAAGGCCGTTGAAAGGGCTCAGCAACTGATGAAACTGTCCGCCGAAGATGGGCTGCGCATTAGCAGAATGAAACGGATATCCGGTACGGCCCACCTTGTTCATAAGGCAATGCTGGAACGTCCAATGGCTTCTCCGAACTGGGTCCAGGAGAAGACGCAGCTGTCACCGGCCACGGTCAATGCCTGCCTGCGTGAACTTGAACACATTGGTATAGTGAAAGAAATAACCGGCCGGAAACGCAATCGCCTTTATTCCTATGCAGAGTACATCCGAATTATGAGCGAAGGAACCGATCTACCCCGTTAACGAAGATTAAAGAAACTGACTATAAAAGGGGGAAAAATGCCGATCAGCAAAACATATGAAAAAATGGGGTTGTTTTACCTGGGGCGCGAGCTTGATTTGAACGGCCAACCGGCTGGTGATGCTCCTTTTTTATATCCAAGCCGGAATCTTACCACCCACGGTGTGATTCTCGGGATGACGGGATCCGGCAAAACCGGCATGGGGATCGGCCTTATTGAAGAAGCCGTTATGGACGAGATTCCTTCCATCATCATAGATCCCAAGGGTGACATGGGCAATCTGCTGCTCACCTTTCCCCAGTGCCGGGCCGGCGACTTTGAGCCCTGGATTGATCCTGCTGAAGCGGCGCGCAAAGGCCTTGATCTGCCTGAGTTTGCAAAAAAAACAGCAGAGGAGTGGAAACAGGGCCTTGCCCGGTGGGGGCAGGGGCCGGACAGAATTGAGGCCATGCGTTCAAAATCGGCCATGACCATTTATACCCCCGGCAGCTCTGCCGGGACACCGGTTTGTGTCCTTGCCGATTTTCAGGCCCCTTCCCGGGAGACGATAGATGATGTCGACAGTCTCAACGACCTGGTGGAATCCTGTGTGAGCAGCCTCCTATCCCTGGTTGCCATAGAAGGTGAGCCCTTGCAGAGCAGGGAGCATATCCTTATAAGTTCTTTGCTGCTTTATTACTGGCGCAGGGGGGAATCGCCAAGTCTTGAGTCACTTATCGGCGGCATTGTTGCCCCGCCGTTTGAAAAAGTCGGCGTTTTTCCCATGAACAGCTTTTATCCCCAGGCAGAGCGGATGACGCTTGCCATGGCCCTGAACAATGTCCTGGCAAGCCCCTCTTTTTATGCATGGATCCAGGGTGCGCCCATGGATATCCAGCGAATCCTCTATGGGGATGACGGCAAACCCAAGACCGCGATATTTTCCATATCCCATCTTAACGACAATGAAAGAATGTTTTTTGTCACCATGCTGCTGAACAGTGTGGTCAGCTGGATGCGGCGTCAACAGGGCGCTTCAACCCTTAAGGCCCTGCTTTACATGGACGAAATTTTCGGCTTTTTCCCGCCAAGTGCCAATCCCCCTTCAAAGAAACCCATGATGCTGCTGCTAAAACAGGCCCGGGCCTTTGGTCTCGGAGTTGTCCTTTCAACACAGAATCCTGTGGATCTTGACTACAAAGGGTTATCCAATATCGGCACCTGGATTGTGGGACGGCTGCAGACAAAACAGGATCAGGACCGGGTGGTTGAAGGGATTGTTTCGGCAAGCAATGGCCGGCTTAAGATAGGGGAAACCCGCAGGCTTCTTGCCAATCTTAAGGAACGACAGTTTCTTGTCAACGCCATTCACCTGGATGAAACCATTCTTTTTGAAACCCGCTGGGTCATGTCCTATCTGAAAGGACCGATCTCCAGCCGTGATATTGAAAATCTGACCAATGAAAGAGCCATGTCCGGCTTTGGGCCTGAAGCCGTTGTAAGCCCCCCGGGTCCGTCTTCTTCAGGCCGGAAACAGACATCCCGGGTTGCAGATACAATGGCGCCGGTGATCAGCCGGGATATTGAACAGCGGTTTCACCTGCCCAATGCCATTGATCCAAATCCTGTGTTTGAACCGTGGCTGGCTGTTTCTGTGTCTGTGCGTTTTTTCAATGAAAAACGAAATATTGATCAGGAATCAAAGATCTGCCGGCGGCTTTATCTTGATGAGCAATGGTATGATGCCGACTGGGAATCCCTTGAATCCATGGACTTTGATATTGCCGACTGCGGCATAACCGCGCCCGGGTCTTCACAGTTTTATCCTTTACCCCAAACCATTGTGCAGATGAAAAATCTGCGGGCCCTGCAAAAGGAATTTATTGATCACCTTTACCATAATCAACGCCTGGAACTGTTTCGCGTGAATAAACTGACCTTTGAGTCCGAACCCCGGGAGAGCCTGGCTGATTTTAAGATTCGGCTTCGTGACCATCTGCGGGAAGAAAAACAGCGTGCTGTTGAGGCGCTTAGAAAGAAGTTTGCAAAAGAGCAGGAGCGCCTTGAAGACCGTTTAACCCAGGCCCTTGCCGGGGTTGAAAAAGAGAAGCAGGATGTGCAGGCAAAAACCGCTGATACCCTGATTACCTTTGGCACAGCCGTCCTTGGCGCGTTTTTTGGCAAAAAGACCTTCTCGGCAACCAATATCCAAAGGGCTGCATCCGGTGTCAAAGGCGTCGGGCGCATTACAAAGGAGAAGTCGGATGTCCGCAGGGCCGAGGACAGGGTTGCTGCGCTTCAGACTGATATTGACGCATTGGCCCTTGAAATTGAGCAGGAATCAGAGAAGCTGACGGAAAAATTCAGTATTGATAATTATGAGGTAGAAACATTTTCCATAAAACCAAGGCGATCTGATATTTTTGATGTTGAAATTGCATTGCTCTGGGATGTTGCCGATTAATTCTAGGATGGATATTGATTCTTTATCCTGGCCGGTCAGGTTTTGTTTTCAAAAAAGCAGGTTTCTATCCTAAAAGTTTCATGGTATTCTTTTATTTCTACTGGGTTACTCAATGTGAAACAAACAAGGAGGCAGGAAAATGGACACAGCCGGACTGCTTGAACCGTTTAAGGATAACAACAAACGGGTCACCGTTTTAACCGGGGCCGGAATTTCAGCTGAAAGCGGAATCCCGACATTTCGGGGGCCTGAAGGCTATTGGACTGTGGGGTCAAGAGAGTACCGGCCCGAACAGATGGCCACCCACAGCATGTTTACCCAAAACCCTTGGGAAGTCTGGGCCTGGTATCTTTACCGGCATACCGTGTGCAAAAATGCAGAACCCAATTCAGGCCACCACGCCATTGTCCAGATGGAAGAGATTTTCAAAGACCGGTTTCGCCTGGTCACCCAGAATGTGGACGGTCTTCATCTGCGGGCCGGCAACAGCCTTGAACGAACCTTTCAGATCCACGGAAACATTAATTATACACGGTGTGCAGGAGAATGCACCCCAAAGCTGTTTGAGTTCCCAAAGGGTATCGCAGACAAGAAAAAAGACCAGCCGGTCACCGAGGAAGAAAAAGAGCTGCTGACCTGCTCCAGGTGCGGCAGCCTAGCCCGGCCCCATATCCTTTGGTTTGACGAATGTTACAACGAAACCTGGTACAAGGCCGAGTCCGCCATGGCATGGGCGACGGCCACCGACCTTCTCCTGGTGGTGGGCACGGCCGGGGCCACCAACCTCCCCATGCAGATCGGCATGATGGTGGCCCGGAATCCCGAAGCGGTCATTGTGGACATCAACCCGAGTGATAATCCCTTCAGGCAGTTTGCCGCCCGGCACGACCGGGGGATTGTCCTTGACGGGACCGGGGGTGAATTTTTACCTGAGTTGCTATCCCTCTGGGAAACATAAGGTTTTTGGGAAACCGAAAGCCCCAGGCCGGTCTTCCGGTTTCCCGTCTCCGGTCTTCTTATCCGAAGTTGAAGGTTTGGTGAAGAAGCTTGAGGGTGAGGGGATTGACGTCAAGACGCCCAAGCGATTCTCTGGAGATCCACCCGACATCCAGGGCATCATCTCCGGGAGTGGGTTCTCCACTGATATAACTTGCCGTAAGATCCACAATATAATAATGAAACCTGACTCGATCCTTATCATCCCTGTGAATGGATTCAAATGAAAATATGGGTTTCCCGGCCTTGATGACAATTCCGGTTTCCTCCAAAACCTCCCTTTCAGCCGCCTTTTCAAGGGTTTCTCCCAATTCCACACCGCCGCCCGGGATTGCCCAGACGCCTTTGGCCGGGGGATTTCCCCGTTTGACCAGCAACACCCTGTTGTCTTTGAATACTACCGCGCCTACGGCAAGAGCGGGGTGGGCAGGATATTCTTTGGGGGTGCTGTCAGGTGTGGCTGTCATATTTTTTTATTCTTGATCCGTATGGCTTACAAGCCCTTTTAAATATTTCTTTAAAAAAAGGCACTTGAGGATTCAGGTGCCTTTTTGCGTTTAGCCGGCCTTTCGAAAAAAGCCGGAAATGTAAACTGGATCTACTCCGTAAAAATTGCGTTGAAACCGCATTCGGCTTCACATTCGCC
>QKDP01000190.1 GCA_003252055.1 Desulfobacter postgatei
CTTGAAGACCCCGGCGCAGTATGCGATGAAAGCATCTATTGCCGCACCGTATCCCCGGAAAAGGCCCCGGATACCCCCACACGCATCACCATTGAATTTAAAAACGGCATCCCTATCAAGGTAAAAAATCTGGAAGACGGCACCGAAAAAACAGATGCCCTGGAATTGTTTTTGTACCTGAACCAGCTGGGTGCCGAAAATGGTATAGGCCGTCTGGACATGGTGGAAAACCGGTTTGTGGGCATCAAATCCCGGGGTGTTTATGAAACGCCGGGCGGTGCCATTCTGCACGAGGCACACAAGGACATTGAAGGCATTGCCATGGACCGTGAGGTCATGCGTCTTCGGGATATGCTGGCAGCCAAGCTCGGTGAACTGGTTTATTACGGCTTCTGGTTCAGCCCTGAAATGGAATTTCTCATGGCAGCAATGGACAAAAGCCAGGAACTCATTGACGGCGAAGTGACCCTGAAACTGTTCAAAGGGGTGGCCTACCCGATCTCCAGAACCTCACCATCTTCCCTGTACAACCAGAACCTGTCCTCCATGGACATCACCGGCGGCTACAACCAGGAAGATGCCGAAGGCTTCATCCGCGTCAACGCCATCCGCCTGATGGCCCACAGGGACATCACCGGCAGAAACTAAACATGCGTTAAACTCCGGCACGGCTTTTTGCCGTGCCGGAGTTTTTGTTTTAAGGAGTTCAATGAAATATAATCATATATTCGGCCCGGTTCCTTCAAGGCGCCTTGGGCTTTCCCTGGGCGTGGATCTTGTCCGTCACAAAACCTGTACCCTGGATTGTATTTACTGCGAGTGCGGACCGACCACCAACCTGACTCTTCAGCGGGCGGCATATGTTCCCTTTGATGAAGTTACAGCAGAACTTGCCGATTACTTTGAAAACCATCCGGACCCGGACTATGTGACCTTTTCAGGCTCGGGAGAGCCCACCTTAAATCCGGACATCGGCAGGATCATTGACTTTATCAAAGAAAAAAAACCAACAATCCGGGTGGCTGTACTGACCAATGGCACCCTGCTGTCCGACCCCGCCGTCAGAAAAAATCTAAGCAAGGCCGATCTGGTCATGCCCTCTCTGGATGCCGTGACCCCCCAGACCTTTGAAAAGATCAACCGGCCTGCCGGACAGATTGATATCCATAAGGTTATTGACGGCCTCAAAGCATTTGCCGGGTCTTTCCAGGGAGAAATATGGCTGGAGGTGTTTATCCTGCCCGGGATCAACGATGCTGAAGAAGAACTTGAAACCCTGGGAACAATCATCCGGGACATTAACCCTGATCGGGTTCAGCTCAATACCCTGGACCGCCCCGGGGCTGTGGCAGGTCTTAACGCCGCTTCAAAACAGGATCTTGACCGGGTGGCTAAAATTATTGATGCGGCCAATGTAGAGATCATTGCCCGTGTAAAGAATCTAACATCAGGTGAGCATATCAGCGACGATGAGATAGAAGCTATGGTTATGGAAACCATTCACCGCCGCCCCAGCACTGTGAATGACCTGACTGCGGCGTTAAACATTGAAAAGGGAAAACTTGAAATTTTGATGAAACGGCTGATCCTGGAGGATAAAGTTGAATCTGTCCAGCAGGAGAGGGGTGTATTCTACCAGACCATAAAAGATCCTGTGTGAAAACAGCCACGATCTAAGGAGGATCTTCGGGCCAATCGCCTATAAAAAATACGGTTAATCACCAATCATCTTGATCCTTGGCATTCCAAAGCAGGCACAATATATAGAGATCGAATAATTCTTGAAATTATTCACAATCCTATTTAGTCAGTTATAAATTCATACTATAATAGGCTTAAATATATGCATAAATATCATTGATGGATACTATTCATCATATAACCCTATAAGGTATTCTATGTCGTCAATCAGAGATTATTTAAGCCGGGGGCCGTCAACTTCAAAAGAAATTCAGGCCGCTACAGGGCAGAGCCAAAGCACCGTATCCCGCCAGATTAAAAATGCAGGAGATCGTATAGTCCAGATTCAAAAGGGCCGTTCCGTAAGATACGCGGCGACTTGTAATGCTTTTGGGGCCGGCGACCGGATTCCGCTGGGTGTTATCAATGATTCAGGAGAATGCAACATAATTGCGACTGTTCGGCCTTTGAATTGTGGTTATTTCTTTATTGAACCTGAAATTGATTATTTTTCTTCTTTATTACTTGGGGAGGACGGTACAGGGCTGTTTGAAGATCTTCCATATTTTCTTTATGATATGAAACCCCAAGGGTTTATCGGCCGGCAAATCGCAAAAAAAATAGCAATGCAATTTAAGGGATTCCCTTCAAATCCAAAAGTGTGGAACACGGATCATATTGGAAGGTATTTAATTGCAAACGGTGACGATTTGCCCGGCAATTTTATTTTTGGGGAACCGGGTCTTATGCGGATTCGTCAAAAACCCTTTCCGGTTTCAGAAAAAAGTTACCCTGAGCTTGCCGCCAATGCATTAAAAGGAGAACCGCCCGGATCATCAGCCGGCGGCGAACAACCCAAATTCACAGCTTTTAACAAAACCCTCCAATCCCATGTGATCGTTAAATTCTCGCCCAAAGGGGATAATGAAGTTACTCTCAGATGGAAAGACATCTTAATCACAGAGTATCATGCGGCCGGGGTCCTGGATCATCATGGCTATCCCGCTGTCATACCCAATATGTATGAATTGGAAGGCCGATTGTTTCTTGAATTCAAAAGATTTGACAGGGTTGGTGAATTCGGTCGAAGCACGATGCTCTCTTTAGACGTTATAGATCGTGAATTTGCAGGAATAGGCAGCGGCTGGCCCCAAGTCATGGAAGAACTTTTTCGACGGGAATTGATCGACAGACAGGCTTTGGAAAACACCAACATATTAAATCAATTTGGAAAATTGATTAATAATAATGATATGCACCTGGGTAATTTGAGTCTTTCCATTCAAAACAATAAATTTTGTCTGCTTCCTGCATATGATATGTGTTCCATGGGATTCGCGCCTGGCAGCGGGGAAGTGTTGCCGTTCCAATTTGTTGCTTCCCGGGAAAACATATCAGAAAAAGCAGAAGAGATGGCATATGAATTCTGGAATAATATCTTAAATGATCATCGTGTTTCGGATCAGTTTAAAGAATTTGTATCTTCACAGAGACAATCTTATTAATACCCCATCCCAAATACCCACAATGGAATCTTTCCGGGTGTGCCGGTTTCGATGTCATCGGACACCACATATGCATTGGCCTGATTGCCGAGTTGCCTGGATCTTTTTTGTGCGCCGCCGATCTCAAAAATATATTTGTCGTCCACGATAAAATCACCGCGATCATGGTAATGAACCTGATGACCATGAAAGAGTTGTGACACAAAAAAGGTTTCACGCAACGTCCCGATATTGGGTGATGCACAAAGGGTTTGGAAAAGGTTGGGATTGTTCAAGAGCAATTTATCCGGCTTATTGACCGTACGCATACCGGCACCGCCGCGAACCATATAAATCAGGCTTCCGGCCTGCATCCGCTCGAGATATCTGGATAATGTGGGCCACGATGCGCCCACGGCACTGCTCAGTTTTGATTTGTTCAGTTCCGCAGGTGGTGTTGCACATAACATGTAAAGTATCTTTTTGAGCTTGTTAACCCAAGTTTTCGAGCGAAAAGGAGAAACTCTATAATGTCAAGTGGTTAGGTTTTTGTATGGCACTACATGTTTTCCGTAGCAAAATATCATGTTAAAAAGCATTGGAAATTTTTCAAAATTTGGTGTAAGCAAAAATA